>NZ_JBVJMN010000010.1:0-167328 GCF_055584185.1 Streptomyces sp. NPDC104202
GGAGCGTGGTGTTGGGTTTTGCACCTCTTCCTCCTCCCCCACCTCCCCCCCCCCCCCCCCCCCCCGCACCCCCCCCCCCCCCCCCCCCCCCCCCCCCCCCCCACCCCCGGAAGAGGCCCATGCAGTACGCGACAGTGCGGTACGCGATCCCCGTGGCGCCGGCCTGGTGGTCCCGCCTGCTCGCCCGCGTGTCCGGGACCGCGGACCGCCCGGCGGCCCCGGCGGCGCGCCGGCTGCGGGCCGTGCCGGACCCGCACGACGACGGGCGGCCGCCGTCGCTCACCGAGCTGTACCGGGCCCGGCGGCTCGACATGGTGCGGCTCGCGCTCTTCCTGGTCGACGACCTGCCCACCGCCGAGGACGTCGTGCAGGACGCCTTCGCCGCCGTCTGCCGCCGCCACGGCACCTCGCTCGCGGGCCTCCAGGACCCGGGGGCCTACCTGCACACCGCCGTCGTCAACGCGGCCCGCTCCGTGCTGCGCCGCCGCCGGACCGCCCGCGCCTACGCCCCGCCGCACCAGGGTTCCGGGCCGCCCGTCGACGAGGCCCTCCTGCTCGCCGAGGAGCACCGCCACGTCCTGGACGCGCTGGCCGAGCTCACCCACCGTCAGCGCGAGGTGCTCGTCCTGCGGTACTGGTCGGAGCTGACCGAGGCCCAGATCGCGCAGACCCTCGGCCTCTCCCGCGGCACGGTGAAGTCCACCGCGAGCCGTGCCCTGGACGCCCTGGAGAAGAGACTGGAGGCGACGGACCGATGACCCCGCACCCCGACGCGACCGCCCGGCCCGCCACCGAGGACCGCCTCCGCGCCGCCCTCACCGCCCGCGCCGCGCTCCTGGCCCCCCACGACCTCCGGCCCGCCGCCCCTCCCCGCGGCCGCGCCTGGGGCACCCGCCGCCTCCAGGGGGTGGCGGCCCTCGTCGCCGCGGTGGCCGCGGCGGTCGTCCTCGTCGCGCTGCTCCCCGCCGGGGGGATTCCGCGGACCCCCGTCACCCCCGCCGCCACCCCCTCCGCCGGCGAACGCCGCCCGGCCCCGCCGCCCACCCCGGCCCCCTCCCCGCCCGCTCCGACCTCCCCGACCGTCGTGCCTCCCGGCCCCCTCCCCTAGACGTGTCTGCGAGGGCCCCGCGGCGGGAAAGCTGGTGTCGGCGGAGGTCACTGTGGAGGGGGATTCGGATGCGTCGTGAGGGAATCGCAGTGACCCGGCGGGCCGGGGGTACGCAGCGGGCCGGCCGGCGGCCGAAACTGTGGGCGTTACGCGAGGACAGGACGGGCAGCGGGACGATCACCGAGGCCGAGTGCACCACCTGCCTGGACGGCTCCGGGGCGGCGGACGACGGCAGGGGGCCCGCCGTGTGGTGCCTGGCGCACGCGCAGGAGACCGGGCACACCGGCTTCCGCCGCATCCGCACCGACTTCTTCCGGGCGTCCTGCGACACCGCCTCGGCCGCCGCCGACGGCGGCTGAGACGGGGCCGGTTCAGCCGGCGTGCAGCATCAGCCCGATGCCGAGGGCCATCAGACCCGCCGCCGCGACCCGGGGGCCGCCGAAGCGTTCCTTGAAGAAGACGGCGCCGATCGCGGCGCCGACGATGATCGAGGACTCGCGGAGCGCGGCGACCGGGGCGAGCGGGGCCCTCGTCTGCGCCCACAGGACCAGCGCGTACGCGGCCACCGAGAGGGCCGCGCCGGTGAGACCGCGGACGGCGTGGGGGCGGAGCTGGCCCGCCAGGGCGGAGCGGCGGCGGTACAGGGCGTACGCGGGGATGGCGAGGCCCTCCAGGATCATCAGCCAGGCGAGGTAGCCGAGCGGGGTGCCCGAGGCGCGGACGCCGACGCCGTCGACGACCGTGTAGAGCGCGATCGCCAGTCCGGTGGCGCCCGCGGCGAGGAGCGCGGGCCAGTGCGGGCGGGCGCCCTCGCCCCGGACGCCCCACAGGGCGAGCCCGGTCAGGCCCGCGCAGGCCACGGCCACCCCGAGGAGCTGCCGGCCGTCCGGCACCTCGTCGAGGAGGAGGGCCGCGAGGACGGTCACCACCAGCGGGGCCGTACCGCGGGCCATCGGGTACATCTGGCCGAAGTCGCCCAGCGTGAACGACCGCATGAGCAGGACGTAGTAGCCGATGTGGAGCACCGCGGAGGCGGCCAGGAAGGGCCAGGCGCCGGCCGCCGGCAGCGGCACGAAGAGCGCCGTCGCCAGACCGAGCAGCGCGCCGCCGCCGGAGATCAGCGTGAAGGAGAGCAGCTGGTCCTTGATGTGGTGGGCGAGGGCGTTCCAGCCGGCGTGGGTGACGGCGGCGACGAGGACGGCGAAGGTGACGAGCGGCGTCACTCCGCGGACTCGCGCACGTCGACCAGCGTGCCGCCGGCGTGGGCCACCAGCGTCTTGGGGTCGACGGCGAAGACCGTGTGCGGGGTGCCGGCCGCCGCCCACACCACGTCGTGGTCGAGGACGCCGCGGTCGGCGAGGACCCGGGTCCGGGTGGCGTGGCCGAACGGCGGGACGCCCCCGATCGCGTAGCCGGTGGTCTCCCGGACAACCCTGGCGTCGGCCCGGGTCACCCGTTCGGCGCCCAGCTCCTCCCGCACCCGTTCGACGTCCACCCGCGAGGCCCCGTCCATCAGGACCAGGACCGGCACGCCGTCGGCCGCGAAGACCAGCGACTTCACGATCTCGGCGACCTCGCAGCCGATGGCGGCGGCGGCCTGCTGGGCGGTGCGGGTCTCGTCCGGGAAGCGGCGGATCTCGACGTCGAGGCCCGCCTCCCGGAGTGCGGCGGCGAACCGGGGGTGCGCGAAGGAGGCGTCGTCAGCGGTCATGCCCGCACGCTAGCGGTCCGTGTACGGGCCACGCGACCCTCTTCCGGGTCGTGGACCCCGGGCCCCGCGTCCCGCGGCGGGGCCGCCCGCGCCGGCCGGCGGCGCGGCCGGCGCGGGCGGCGCGCTCACCCGGCCCGCAGGACCTGCGCGACCACCGGGCCGGCCGCGTCGCCGCCGTGCCCGCCGGACTGGACGACCGCCGCGGCGGCGAGGTCGCCGGAGTAGCCGGTGAACCAGCTGTTCGAGGTGTTCTGGGAGTCCACCTCGGCGGACCCGGTCTTCGCGCCCTTCGGGGAGGGGAGCCCGGCCATCGCCTTCGTCGCGGTGCCGTCGGGGGCCGTCGCGGTGCCCCGCATCATCTGCTGGAGCCCCGAGGCGACCGCGGGGGACAGCGGCTCGGCGGTCGCGAACGTGCGGTCGTCGAGCTCCCTGGCCACCAGGTACGGCTGGCGGAAGCCGCCGTTCCGGACGGTCGCCGAGAGCGAGGCGACGTTGAGCGGGCTCATCGTGATCCTGCCCTGGCCGATGTACGAGGCCGCCGTCTCGCCGCCGGACGACTCGGGGACGCTGCCGTCGGCCGCGGGGACGCCCACCTGCCAGTTCAGGCCGATGCCGAAGGACCGGCGGGCCGTCTCGCCGAGGACGGTGTCCTCGACGTCCCTCTCGCCGAGCGGCCCGAGCGCCTTGATGAAGGCGGTGTTGCAGGAGCGGCGGAAGGACTGGGCGAGGGTGCCCCCGTCGATCTTGAAGTGGTCCAGGTTGTGGAAGGACACGCCCTTCCAGGTGACGTCGGCCGGGCACTGGACCCGGTCGCCCGGCATCGCCAGCCCCTGCTGCATCATCATCGCCGCCGTGACGATCTTCATCGTCGAGCCGGGGGCCTGCTTGCCCAGGAAGGCGGTGTTGAAGCCGGCGGCCGGACTGTTGGCGACCGCCCGTATCGCGCCGGTCGAGGGCTCTATCGCCGCGACCGCCGCCGACCCGTACGCCTTGACCGCCTTCTCGGCCGCGGCCTGGACGTCCGCGTCGATGGTGGTCCTCAGGGTGCCCGGCCGTCCCTTCGACAGGACGAGGACGGTGGTGTCCGGGACGGCCTCGCTGCCCGAGTCGATCCAGGTCTCGATCCCGTTCGTGCCGCCCGTCTTCGCCCCGTACCGCTTGCGCAGCTCGTCCAGGACCGGCCCGAGCGAGGGGTACTTCTGCGCGGTCAGCTCCTTGCCCGCGCGGTCGACGGCCTTCACGGAAGCCGTCTTCGCGGCGCCGGTGCGCAGGCTGCCGCCGGCGGCCAGCTTGGGGTGGATCACCGTCGGCGCCCACTGCACCAGCGGCCGGCCGGTGGTCCGGCCGCGGACGACGGTCAGCTCGGAGGCGTACGTCCAGGGCTTCGACACGCCTTCGAAGGTGACGGTCGCCGCGACCGTGAACGGCACCTTCGCCCCGACCGGCGTCCCCGGCGTGATGACGGCCGCGGAGACGGCCGCGCCCTCACGGAAGCCCAGCACGGCCGGCCCCGCCGTGACCGGGTCGTTGGTCAGCTGGGCCGCCTTGTCGGACTCCCCGGCCGCCCACGCCGCCAGGAAGTCCCGCGCGGTCGACGTCACCTCGTCGGCGGTGACGGGCCCCGATCTCGGCGCCGCCTCCGACCGCGTCCCGACCTTCGACTCCCCGCCCGTGACGCCGTTCCACAGGTTGTACCCGCCGTACCCGACGCCCCCCGCCACGACGGCGAACACACTTCCCACGACCGCGACCTTGGCTCCGCTGCGCATGGCTGCGCCTCCCCTCCCCCGGTGGCCGTCCAGTCAAGCAGCGCGGCATCGCGGTGTCGAGGAACTCATGGCACATCTGTCACTCCGTCACCGCTGCGGCGCGACGCGGTGCGTCACACCCAGGTGTCGAGCCACATCCGGGAACGCCATTGGTCCAGCGGAATGGGAGTGCCGGTGTAGATGGGCCAGAAATAGATGAAATTCCAGACGATGAGCAGGACGAGACATCCGGCCGCCACCGCGCCGAATGTACGGCGTCTTTCCGATGAACCGCGGGGGCCGATGAGAGCGCCCAGCATCATCGCCACCGCGAGACACAGGAAGGGCACGAAGACGACGGCGTAGAAAAGGAAGATGGTGCGTTCCTGGTAGAGGAACCAGGGGAGCCAGCCGGCCGCGATGCCGCACGCGACGGCGCCGGCGCGCCAGTCGCGGCGGAAGGCCCAGCGCCACAGGACGTAGAGGACGGCGAAGCAGGCGGCCCACCACAGGAGCGGGGTGCCGAGGGCCAGGACCTCCTGGGCGCACTTCTCCTTCGCGCTCGCGGGGCAGCCGGCGGTGCCGGGGGCGGGCGACTCGTAGAAGTAGGAGACGGGGCGGCCGAGGACGATCCAGGACCAGGGGTTGGACTGGTAGGTGTGCGGCGAGGTCAGGCCGACGTGGAAGGTGTACACCTCGGACTCGTAGTGCCAGAGGCTGCGCAGCCAGTCGGGGAGCCACCCCCAGGTGCCGCCGCCGACCGTCCGGTCGTGGTCGGCGGCCCAGGTGCGGAAGTAGCCCTTGTCGCTGACCAGCCAGCCCGTCCAGGTCGCCAGGTAGGTGGCGATCGCCACCGGGACGACCGAGACGAACGCCGGGACGAGGTCCTTGCGCACGACCGCGAGGTGCGGCCGGACGGCGCCGGCGGTGCGGCGGCCCGCCACGTCCCACAGGACCGTCATCAGGCCGAAGCCGACCATGACGTACAGGCCGTTCCACTTCGTCGCGGCGGCGAGCCCCAGTGACACGCCGGCCGCGATCCGCCACGGCCGCCAGCCCAGGCGCAGGGACTCCGCGATCTCCGCGTCGGGCCGCAGCACCCCCTCCTCGTCCTCGGGGAGCGCGGCCGCGATCCGCTGCCGGGTCCGGTCGCGGTCGATGACCAGGCAGCCGAAGGCGGCGAGCACGAAGAACATCAGCACCTGGTCGAGCAGGGCCGTGCGGCTCATCACGAAGTGCAGCCCGTCGACGGCGAGCAGCAGCCCCGCCAGGCAGCCCAGGAACGTCGAGCGGAACAGCCGGCGGCCGATCCGGCAGAGCATGAGCACCGACAGGGTGCCCAGGAGCGCCACCACGAACCGCCAGCCGAACGGCTCGAAGCCGAAGAGCTTCTCGCCGACGCCGATCATCCATTTGCCCATCGGCGGGTGGACGACGTAGCCGGGATCCGTCGGCACGAGCACCGCGCCCGGGTCGGTCAGGATCGTCTTGTCGATGTCCTTCGGCCAGGCGCCCTCGTACCCCTGGTTGATCAGGGCCCAGGAGTCCTTCGCGTAGTACGTCTCGTCGAATATCACCGCGTGCGGCTTGCCCAGGTTCCAGAACCGCAGCAGCCCCGCCACGGCCGTGACCAGGAGCGGACCGCCCCAGGCCAGCAGCCGCCAGAGCCGTTCGGCGGGCCCGGGGCCGAGGCCCAGGAGCGACCACACCCGCGGTGAGGGGCGGGTGTAGGAGGGGACGAGCCGCTCCCGCAGCCCGATGGGTGCGGCGCTTCCGGCGGGCGGCACGTAGCCGAAACGCCGCAGCCGCTGCTGCCACGAAGAGGGCTCTGCCACGGCGTGCCGGCCCTCCAGGGTCTCGGGTGCGGTACTGGTCACCGCGCCATCGTAGGGAACGCGCCTGTGCACGTCGCCTGTCCGGGCTGGGAGGATGTCGGTGTGACAGGAACGCTGGTACTCGCAGGGACCCCCATCGGTGACATCGCGGACGCTCCGCCCCGACTCGCCACCGAACTGGAGAACGCGGACATCGTGGCCGCCGAGGACACCCGGAGGCTGCGCGGACTGACCCGGGCGCTCGGCATCCACACCACGGGCCGGGTCGTCTCCTACTTCGAGGGCAACGAATCCGCCCGTACGCCGGAGCTGGTCGAGGCGCTCGTCGGCGGCGCGCGCGTGCTGCTCGTGACCGACGCGGGCATGCCGTCCGTCTCCGACCCCGGCTACCGGCTGGTCGCCGCCGCCGTCGAGCAGGACATCAAGGTCACGGCCGTCCCCGGCCCGTCCGCCGTGCTCACCGCGCTCGCCCTCTCCGGGCTGCCCGTGGACCGCTTCTGCTTCGAGGGCTTCCTGCCGCGGAAGGCGGGCGAGCGGCTCGGGCGGCTGCGCGAGGTCGCGGACGAGCGGCGGACCCTCGTGTACTTCGAGGCCCCGCACCGCCTCGACGACACCCTCGCCGCCATGGCCGAGGTCTTCGGCGCCGACCGGCGCGCCGCCGTCTGCCGCGAGCTGACCAAGACGTACGAGGAGGTCAAGCGCGGCCCGCTGGCCGAGCTGGCCGCCTGGGCCGCCGAGGGCGTGCGGGGCGAGATCACCGTCGTCGTCGAGGGCGCGCCGGAGGCCGGACCCGCCGAACTCGACGCCGAGGAGCTGGTGCGCAGGGTGCGGGTGCGCGAGGAGGCGGGGGAGCGCCGCAAGGAGGCGATCGCCGCCGTCGCCGCCGACGCGGGACTTCCCAAAAGGGAGGTGTTCGATGCCGTGGTGGCGGCAAAGAACGCGGACGCGTCGGGCCCCGGAAAGGGTAAAGGACTAATCTGAAAGGCAAAGCCGAACCCGGCGCCTGGACCCTTCCTCGGGCGCTTGGCAAGGGAAGGGCCAAAAGCCTTCCATGGTTCCTCCCGCGCTGATGCGCTCCCGCCCGAAAAGGCGTCCACTGGTCAGTGGAGAGGAGCTGGCATGAGCGAGAGCACCGGCACCGGCATATCCGTCGCCCATGAGGCGTACGCCTTCGCCTGCATGCACTGTGGATACGGCTGGGAGCAGGCGTACGACATCGAACACCACGTCGACGCCGCCGGTCAGGCATTCGTCGTCTACAAGGCCGACGGAGAGCGGGTCCCGTCCCCGCTGTCCAGTCCCACCTGCATGAACTGCGGCGGCCACGTCGTCCGCATCATGCGCGCGGGGCAGGTGTCGTCGGTGCTCGACCTGATCGCCGCGACGGAGAAGCACCGGCGCGGCGCGAAGGAGACCAGGCCGGTCTCGCCGGCCGGACCCATCGGCCAGGAGCTGACCGAGGACACCGCCGAGAAGCCGCCGGTGCCGCACCACTGGCACCTGTCCGACCTGCTGCATCCTTTCCGCCACAACAAGTAACGCCTTGGCGGTGGCACTCATGGCCCTCGTACGATGCGGGCCATGAGTGCCAAGGACGCCCCGCCCCCGCTGCCCGAACCCCTCCTCGTGGAGGTCGCGGACTCGCACACCCACCTGGACCTGCAGTCCGGGACCGTCGAGGAAGCCCTGGTCAAGGCCGCCGCGGTCGGTGTCACCACGGTCGTGCAGGTCGGCTGCGACGTGAAGGGCTCCCGGTGGGCCGCGGAGACCGCCGCCGCCCACCCCCAGGTGCACGCGGCCGTCGCCCTCCATCCCAACGAGGCCCCCAGGATCGTCCTCGGGGACCCCGACGGCTGGTCCCGGCAGGGCGCCCGCGAGGGCGGCGGCGACGCGGCCCTCGACGACGCCCTCGCCGAGATCGACCGGCTGGCCGCCCTGCCGCACGTCCGCGGGGTCGGCGAGACCGGACTCGACTTCTTCCGCACGGGACCGGACGGCATCGCCGCCCAGGAGCGCTCCTTCCGCGCCCACATCGAGATCGCCAAACGGCACGGCAAGGCCCTGGTCATCCACGACCGGGAGGCCCACGCCGACGTGCTGCGCGTCCTGGACGAGGAGGGCGCCCCGGAGCGGACCGTCTTCCACTGCTACTCCGGCGACGCCGCCATGGCCGAGATCTGCGCCGCCAAGGGCTACTACATGTCCTTCGCCGGCAACGTCACCTTCAAGAACGCCCAGCCGCTGCGCGACGCGCTGGCCGTCGCCCCCCTCGACCTCGTCCTCGTCGAGACCGACGCCCCCTTCCTCACCCCGGCGCCCTTCCGCGGCCGCCCCAACGCCCCCTATCTGATCCCCGTCACCCTGCGGGCGATGGCGGAGGTGCGGGGCATCGGGGAGAACGAGCTCGCGGAGGCCATCGCCGTGAACACGGCCCGCGCCTTCGATTACTGATCCATAACGGTTACGTGTCGTAGTCGAGCCGTCCGGCAGAGTGACGGCCGCCGGGGCTAGGGTCCCGGCCTCGTGAGCACTTCCCAGGGCAGTCACCGAGCCGGACGGCGGGGCGCGGCCGCGACCCTGTCCCTGCACGACCAGCCGACGCAGGCGGCGCCCCTCGTCCTCCCGGAGACCGGACCGGCCCCCGGCGCCGTCCCCGGGCAGGGCTCCCGGGCCGGCTCCCGGCGCGCGGCCCGCCGCCGCAAGGCCGGCGGGGCCGGGGCGTCCGCCGCCGGCGGGCTGCGCCGGCTCGTCCCGCAGGCCCTCGTCGTGGCCTTCCTCGCCGGCGGCACCAGCGCCTTCGTCGCCGACGACAAGGAGGTGCGGCTCACCGTCGACGGCGTCCCGCGCACCCTGCACACCTTCGCCGACGAGGTCGAGGAGCTCCTCGCCGACGAGGGCCTGGCCGTCGGCGCGCACGACATCGTCGCCCCCGCCCCCGGGGAGGCGCTCGCCTCCGGCGACGAGGTCGTCGTCCGCTACGGCCGCCCGGTCTCCCTCACCCTCGACGGCCGCCGCCGCCAGGTGTGGACGACCGCCCGGACCGTCGAGGGGGCCCTGCGCCAGCTCGGGGTCCGCGCCGAGGGCGCCCACCTCTCGGTCTCCCGCGGCGCGCCGATCTCCCGGCAGGGCCTCGCCCTCGACGTCCGGACCGAGCGCACGGTCACCTTCCTCGCCGACGGCCGCGAGCGGACCGTCCGCACCAACGCCGCCACCGTCCGGGAGGCGCTCGTGGAGGCCGGCATCACCCTCTCCGGGCAGGACACCACCTCCGTCCCCGCCGGCGCCTTCCCCCGCGACGGCCAGACCGTGAACGTGCTGCGGATCACCGGCTCCCGGCAGGTCCGCGAGGAGGCCGTCCCGTACGCCGTCGAGACCGTCCGCGACCCGCTGCTGTTCGCCGGCACCGAGACCGTCGAACGGCAGGGCGTGCCCGGCGTCCGCCGCGTCACCTACAGCCTGCGGACGGTCAACGGGGTCCGGCAGAAGCCCCGCAGGATCGGCGAGGAGATCGTCCGCGAACCGGTGTCCCGCACCGTGCGGATCGGCACCCGCCCGCTCCCCACCTCCGTCGCCGGCGCCGACGGCCTCGACTGGGGCGCCCTCGCCGCCTGCGAGTCCGGCGGCCGCCCGAACGCCGTCGACCCCTCGGGGACCTACGGCGGGCTCTACCAGTTCGACCCCGGCACCTGGCAGTCCCTCGGCGGCAGCGGCACCGCCCAGGACGCGCCCGCCGCCGAGCAGACCTTCCGCGCCAAGAAGCTGTACGTCCAGCGCGGGGCGAGCCCCTGGCCCCACTGCGGCAGGCGCCTGTACCGGTGACTCCGCCGGACGGGACCCGGTCGTACCGATGACCGCGCCGGACAGGGCCTAGGCTGTACCGGTGAGCACCACCACCGGCCCCGAAAGCCCCGACGCCCTCCTCGGCCCCGCCGACATCCGTGAGCTGGCCGCCGCCCTCGGCGTCCGCCCCACGAAGCAGAAGGGCCAGAACTTCGTCATCGACGCCAACACCGTCCGGCGGATCGTCCGCACGGCCGAGGTACGGCCCGACGACGTCGTCGTCGAGGTGGGACCCGGCCTCGGCTCCCTCACCCTGGCGCTCCTGGAGGCCGCGGACCGCGTGACCGCCGTCGAGATCGACGACGTGCTCGCCGCCGCGCTGCCCGCCACGATCCGGGCCCGCATGCCCGCCCGCGCCGACCGCTTCGCGCTCGTCCACTCCGACGCGATGCACGTCCAGGAACTCCCCGGCCCGGCGCCGACCGCGCTCGTCGCCAACCTGCCGTACAACGTGGCCGTCCCGGTCCTCCTCCACATGCTGGAGCGGTTCCCGACCATCGAGCGGACCCTCGTCATGGTCCAGGCCGAGGTCGCCGACCGGCTCGCCGCCAAGCCCGGCAACAAGGTCTACGGCGTCCCGTCGGTCAAGGCCAACTGGTACGCCGAGGTCAAGCGCGCCGGCTCCATCGGCCGCAACGTCTTCTGGCCCGCGCCCAACGTCGACTCCGGCCTCGTCTCCCTCGTGCGCCGCACCGAGCCGCTCGCCACCACCGCCACCCGCCAGGAGGTCTTCGCGGTCGTCGACGCGGCGTTCGCGCAGCGCCGCAAGACCCTCCGCGCGGCCCTCGCCACCTGGGCGGGCTCGCCCGCGGCGGCCGAGGACGCCCTGGTGAAGGCCGGCATCTCGCCGCAGGCGCGCGGCGAGTCCCTGACGGTCGAGGAGTTCGCGCGGATCGCGGAGGCGAAGGCATGAGCGGCATCACGGTACGGGTCCCCGCCAAGGTCAACGTGCAGCTCGCGGTCGGCGCCGCCCGGCCCGACGGCTTCCACGACCTCGCCAGCGTCTTCCTCGCCGTCTCCCTGTACGACGAGGTGACCGCCACCCCCGCCGCCGGACTCACCGTCACCTGCGAGGGGCCCGACGCCGACAAGGTGCCGCTCGACCGCACCAACCTGGCCGCGCGCGCCGCCGAACTGCTCGCCGCCCGCCACGGACTCTCCCCCGACGTCCACCTGCACATCAGGAAGGACATCCCGGTCGCCGGCGGCATGGCCGGCGGCAGCGCCGACGGCGCGGGCGCCCTGCTCGCCTGCGACGCGCTCTGGGGCCTGGACTCCTCCCGCGAGGAGCTCCTGGAGATCTGCGCGGAGCTCGGCAGCGACGTGCCCTTCAACCTGGTCGGCGGCGCGGCCCTCGGCACCGGGCGCGGCGAGAAGCTCGACCCCGTGCCGGTCGGCGGCACCTTCCACTGGGTGTTCGCCGTCGCCGACGGCGGACTGTCGACCCCCGCGGTCTACGGCGAGTTCGACCGCCTCGCCGAAGGCACCGACGTCCCCGCGCCCGCCGCCTCCCCGGTCCTGCTCGACGCCCTGCGCACCGGCGACACCGCCGCCCTCGCGGACTCCCTCGCCAACGACCTCCAGGCGGCCGCCCTCTCGCTGCGCCCCTCGCTGGCCGCGACCCTGACGGCCGGCACCGAGGCGGGCGCCCTCGCGGCCCTGGTCTCCGGCTCGGGCCCGACGACCGCGTTCCTCGTCAAGGACGCCGAGGCCGCCCGGGCGGTCGCCGCCGCCCTCGTCGCCTCGGGCACCTGCCGCACCGCCCGCACGACCACCTCCCCGGCCCCCGGCGCGACGGTCGTCCGGCCGTCCGGCCACCACGGCGGCTAGGGCGCACGGAGTCCCGGCGGCCGGACCGCCGCCGGGACACCCGTACTCAGCGGGCGGTTGAGTATCCGCGCCCTGTCGCCGCGGGGGCGGGCGGCGGGAGCGTACTCCCATGGGAATCAGCGCTCGCGAACTCGCCGCCGCCACACCCGCGACGCGGGACCGGTACGTCGACCTGCTCCGGGTGGCCTCGCTCGCGGTCGTCGTCCTCGGCCACTGGCTGATGGCGGCCGTCACCGCCGACGGGCAGGTCGGCAACCTCCTCGCCGTCGTCCCGGAGCTCCAGGCCGTCACCTGGGCGCTCCAGGTGATGCCGGTGTTCTTCTTCGTCGGCGGCTTCGCGCACGCCCTCGCCCACCGCTCGCGCCCGGGGTACGCGGCCTTCCTCAGGGCCCGACTCCAGCGGCTGCTGCGGCCCACGATGGTCTTCGTCGGCGTCTGGGGCGCCGGCGCGCTGGCCCTCCAGCTCGCCGGCGTCGACGGGGGACTCGCCGGGGTGGCGCTGCGCCTGGTCACCCAGCCGCTCTGGTTCATCGGGATCTACCTGGCGATGGTCGCCTTCACCCCGCCGCTGCTGCGGCTGCACGCGCGGTGGGGATGGGGCGCGTTCGCGGTGCTCGCCGGCGGCGCCGTCGCGGTGGACGTGCTGCGCTTCGCGGCCGGTGTCCCCTACGTCGAGTTCCTCGACTTCGCCTTCGTCTGGCTCGCGGTCCACCAGCTCGGCTTCCTGCGCGCCGACGGCATGATCCGCCGGCCGGCCCTCCTCGCCGCCGCCGGCCTGGCCGGTGCGGCCGCCCTCGTCGCCCTCGGCCCCTACCCGCTGTCCATGGTGGGGATGCCCGGCGAGAAGGTGTCGAACATGGCGCCGCCCACCCTCGCCCTGCTCTGCCACGGCCTGTGGCTGGTCGGCGCGGTCGAACTGCTGAAGGGCCCGGGCACCCGGCTCGTCGCCCGCGCCGGGGTCTGGCGGACGGTCGTCGCCGCCAACGGGATCGCGATGACGGCGTTCCTCTGGCACCTGACGGCCATGCTCGCGGTGTACGGGGCGATGCTCGGCCTCGGCCTCGGGCTGCCCGCGCCGGCGTCCGGCGCCTGGTGGGCTCAGGTCCCGCTCCGGTTCGCCGCGGCCGCCGCGCTCACGGCGCTGCTCGTCGCGCTCTTCCGCCGCTTCGAGGCCCCGGGCCGCGCCCCCGCCCGCACCGGCGGCTCCGCGCTGCCCGCCGCGCTGGGCGTCGCCCTCGCGCTCCTCGGCGTCCTGGGCCTGTCCATGACGGGACTCGGCGGCCTCCTGGAGGGCCACGGCGCCACCCTGATCGCCGTCCGCGTCACGGCCCCGGCGGCGGTGGCGATGGCCTTGACCGGCTGGCTCCTGGTCGAGCGGCCCCCCGCACGCCGTCACCGAGAGTGACCGGTCGCCCCACCGTCTACCCTGGACGTCGATCGATCACCCCGTACAGGAGTCAACGTGGCCGTCAACCTGGTCAATGTCGAGAACGTCAGCAAGGTGTACGGCACCCGTGCCCTGCTCGACGGGGTCTCGCTCGGTGTCTCCGAAGGGGACCGGATCGGGGTGGTGGGCCGCAACGGCGACGGCAAGACCACCCTGATCCGGATGCTCGCCCGGCTGGAGGAGGCGGACACCGGGCGGGTCACCCACAGCGGCGGGCTGCGCCTGGGCGTGCTCACCCAGCACGACTCGCTCGACCCGAAGGCCACCATCCGCCACGAGGTCATCGGCGTCATGGCCGACCACGAGTGGGCCGGCAGCGCGAAGATCCGCGACGTGCTCACCGGGCTCTTCGGCGGGCTCGACCTACCCGGCTTCGAGAACGGCCTCGACACCGTCATCGGCCCGCTCTCCGGCGGCGAGCGGCGGCGGATCGCGCTCGCCAAGCTCCTCATCGAGGACCAGGACCTGATCGTCCTCGACGAGCCCACCAACCACCTCGACGTCGAGGGCATCTCCTGGCTCGCCCAGCACCTCCAGGCGCGCCGCTCGGCCCTCGTCTGCGTCACCCACGACCGCTGGTTCCTCGACCAGGTCTGCACCCGCATGTGGGACGTGCAGCGCGGCGCCGTCCACGAGTACGAGGGCGGCTACTCCGACTACGTCTTCGCCCGCGCCGAGCGCGAGCGGATCGCCGCCACGGAGGAGACCAAGCGGCAGAACCTGATGCGCAAGGAGCTGGCCTGGCTGCGGCGCGGCGCCCCCGCCCGCACCTCGAAGCCGCGCTACCGCATCGAGGCGGCCAACGAGCTGATCGCCGACGTGCCGCCGCCGCGCGACACCAGCGAGCTGATGAAGTTCGCCAACGCCCGCCTCGGCAAGACGGTCTTCGACCTGGAGGACGTGACCGTCACCGCCGGTCCCAAGACCCTCCTGGAGCACCTGACCTGGCAGCTCGGCCCCGGCGACCGCATCGGCCTCGTCGGCGTCAACGGCGCGGGCAAGACCTCCCTCCTGCGGGCGCTCGCCGACGCGGCCGTCACCCAGGGCGAGACCCAGCCCGCCGCCGGGCGGATCGTCGTCGGCAAGACCGTCAGGCTCGCCTACCTCTCCCAGGACGTCACCGAACTCCCCGCCACCCTGCGCGTCCTGGAGGCCGTGCAGCAGATCCGCGACCGCGTGGACCTCGGCAAGGGCCGCGAGATGACGGCCGGACAGCTCTGCGAGCAGTTCGGCTTCTCCAAGGAGAAGCAGTGGACGCCGGTCGGCGACCTCTCCGGCGGCGAGCGCCGCCGCCTCCAGCTGCTGCGGCTGCTGATGGACGAGCCGAACGTCCTCTTCCTCGACGAGCCCACCAACGACCTCGACATCGAGACCCTCACCCAGCTGGAGGACCTCCTCGACGGCTGGCCGGGCTCCATGGTCGTCATCTCCCACGACCGGTTCTTCATCGAGCGCACCACCGACAGGACGCTCGCGCTGCTCGGCGACCGGACCCTGCGGATGCTGCCGCGCGGCATCGACGAGTACCTGGAGCGCCGCCGCCGCATGATCGAGACGGCCGCGCCGGCGCCCGCCGCCCCGGTCGCGCAGGCGAAGCCCGGTGTCTCCGCCGCCGACGCGCGGGCCGCGAAGAAGGAGCTCCAGAAGGTGGAGCGGCAGCTCGACAAGGTCGCGCAGAAGGAGGCGAAGCTGCACACGCAGATCGCCGACAACGCCACCGATTTCGAGAAGGTCGCGAAGCTCGACGCGGAGCTGCGGGAACTCGTCGCGGAGCGCGAGGAATTGGAAATGCGCTGGCTCGAACTGGCCGAGGACGCATAACGAGGGCATCACAGGCCGGTCCTCCCTTGGGTACAAGGGGCGGACCGGTCGCTTTTGCGCCATCACGTGAGTGGTAGAAAGAAAACCCGTTCACGTCAAGGGGGAACCGCTGATGACCCAGCCGCCCAGCAACCAGCCGCCGGGGGGCTTCGGAGCCCCTCAGGACCCGAACCAGGGTCTCCCGCCCGTCCCGCCAGTGCCGCCGCAGGCCCCGCCCGCCCCGCAGACCCCGCCGCCCGCCGCGCCGGGTCCGTACGGGCAGCAGCCGACGCAGCCCGGCTACGGGTACCCGCAGGCGCCGGGCCAGCCGCCGGCCGCGCCGGGCCCCTACGGCCAGCCCGGTCCGTACGGACAGCCGCCGCAGCAGCCGTACGGCTACCCGCAGCAGGGCCAGCCCGGCCCGTACGGGCAGCAGGCGAACCCCTACGGCGGCCACCCCACCCAGCCCCTGTACCAGGGCGCCCCGACCCCGCCGTCCGGCGGCGGCGGTCTGAAGGGCCGGACCGGCGTCGTGGCGGCCGTGGCCGCCGCGGCCGTCCTGGTCGCCGCCGTCACCACCTGGGCGGTCGTCTCCGGCGGGGACGACAAGGACCCGGTCGCCGGGCCCACCGCCACCGCGACCACCTCCGCGGCCCCCAAGCCCACCGAGTCGGTGGACCAGGGCGACGGCTCGGGCGACGGCGCGGGCGGCGACGAGGACCTCAACGCGGACCGCCAGCCGGGCGAGGCGAAGGTCGGCTGGCTCCTCAAGAACGACGTCGACCTGCCCCGCAACGGCTCCGAGGTCCACGGCCCGTGGATCGTCGGGGACACCGTCGTGAAGGCGATGTACAAGGGCGTCGACGGCTACGGCCTGAGCGACGGCAAGCGCAAGTGGCACGTCGACCTGCCGTTCGAGCTGTGCGCGGCCCCGCCGGAGCCCGCCGCCGACGGTTCCATGGTCTTCGGCTACGCCGAGAGCGCCAAGGACGGCGCCAAGTGCACCCAGCTGCAGAAGATCGACCTCAAGACGGGCAAGGCCGGCTGGAAGAAGGCCGTGCCGAAGGCCACGGGCCTCTTCGCCTTCTCCGACAACACCCTGTCCATCAGCGGCAACACGGTCACCGCGGCCGGCTCCAGCAGCGCGTACGGCTTCTCGCTCACCGACGGCCGGCAGCTCTTCCAGGGCGCCACCACGGGCTGCAAGCCCTTCGCCTACGCGGGCGGCAGCAAGCTGATCGCCGCGATGGACTGCCCCTCGGGCAGCGCCGGCAAGAAGATCCAGGCGGTCGGTCAGGTCGACCCGAACACCGGCAAGCCCCGCTTCACCTTCAAGCTGGAGGCGAACTGGGAGGTCGACAAGGTCTACTCGGTCGACCCGCTGGTCGTCTCCGCCACCCAGCGCGAGCAGAAGAAGTGGACGATCTTCGCCCTCGACGCCAACGGCAAGCTGCGTTCGCAGATCCAGGGCGGCAGCGACAAGTTCGCCCCGTCGTGCGGCGGCGGCCTGGTCATCTTCGGCCGCAACCTCCAGGGCTGCACCGGCGTCGCGGCCGACGCGAACACCTTCTACATGGCGACCGAGACCGACTACGGCAAGCCCAACGAGGTCGTCGCCTTCGACCTGGCGACCGGCAAGGCCAAGTGGCGCTCCAAGGCCCCCGGCGAGCAGTCCATGACCCCGCTGCGCATGGAGGGCGGCCAGGTCCTGCTGTACGTGGACCCGTCGTACGACAAGGGCGGCGCCGTCGCCACCCTCGCCCCGACCGGCGGCGCGCCGCGGATCCTGCTCCAGCACCCGGCGTCGACCGCGTCGATCGAGAGCAGCTTCTACAGCGCGGGCTACGCCTACGGCAGCGGCACCTTCGTGGTGGCGAGCGGACGTGTGTCGGCGTCCAACGACAAGGACGAGATGCAGGTCAAGACCATGATGGCCTTCAGCAAGTGAGGTACACGGACCGATGACGCAGCCACCCCCGCCCCCGCCGAACCAGCCCCCGGATCCGCAGGGGGGCTTCGGCGCCCCGACGCCGCAGCCCCCGACGGAGCCCGGCTACGGATATCCGCAGCAGCCGCCGACGCAGCCCGGCTACGGCTACCCGGCGCAGCCGCCCGCGCAGGACCCCGGCTACGGCTACCCGCAGCCGCCCGCGCCCCCGCAGCAGCAGCCGTACGGCTACCCCACGCAGCCGCAGCAGCCGCAGCAGCCGCAGCAGCCGCAGTACGGCGGGTACCAGCAGCAGCAGCCCCCGTACGGCTACCCGACGCAGCCCCAGCAGCCCTACGGCGGCTACCCGCAGCCGGCGCCCGCCCCCTCGGCGCCGGGTGGCCGGAAGCTCTCCGCCCAGCTCCAGATCGTGATCGCGGCGGTCGTCGCCGTCGCGGTGATCATCGGCGTCGGCATCTGGTACGCCGGCTCCGGCGGCGACGGCAAGGACGACGAGGCCAAGGGCACCGGCGGCACCTCGCAGGGCACCACCGGCGACGGCGGCAAGGGCGGCGGGATCGACGGCGCGGGCAAGGAGAAGGCGCCGGCCGACACCCAGGCGAAGGCGGCCTTCCAGGTCCCGCAGCCCAAGGTCCCGGACGTCACCGACGTCTCCGGCTCCTGGATCACCGACAAGGCGTACGTGAAGTCGGGCATCAACTCCGTCGTCGCCTACGACCTGGACAAGGGCACCCCGCTCTGGACGCTGCCGCTGACCGGCCAGGTCTGCGGCGCCTCCCGGCACGTGAGCGCCGACAACAAGGTGCCGATCCTCTTCGAGGCCACCAAGCGGGTCGCGCCGCGCTACTACCAGCCGTGCACCGAGGTCGGCGTGGTCGACCTGAACACCGGCAAGCTGCTGTGGTCCACCTCGATCACCGGCGGCTCCGCCGGCGACCAGAAGGCCCGGTTCAGCGAGGTCACGCTCAGCGGCGCGACCGTCGCGGCCGGCGGCACGGACGGCGGCGCCGCCTTCGACCTCGCCAACGGCAACCCGCGGTGGAAGCCGCAGGTCAACGACGAGAACTGCTACGACCTCGGTTACGGCGGCGGCGCGGGCCTGGTCGCGGTCCGCAAGTGCGGTCCGTACAGCAGCCAGTACGTGCTCATCCAGAACCTCAACCCGGCCACGGGCGCCCCGGTCTCGCAGTACAAGATGCCGAGCGGCGTGAAGTACGCCTCGGTCGTCTCCACCAAGCCGCTGGTCGTCGCGGCCGACGTCGGCGAGAGCGCCGGCGACGGCAGCGGCATCTCCGACTTCTTCTCCCTCGACGAGAAGACCGGCAAGCTCAAGGTGAAGATCACCGCGGACGCCGACCAGTACGCCGCCCGCTGCCGCTCGACCCGCGTCGAGGCATGCTCGCAGGCGGTCGTCGGCAACGGCCGGCTGTACGTGCCCACCGAGGAGCACGAGGGCAGCAGCGGGGAGTACGGCGACGAGACCAACGAGGTCATCGCCTTCGACCTGACCACCGGCCGCACGGCGCCGGAGAAGGCCGACGCGGGCGACAAGTACACCCTGGTCCCGCTGCGCATGGACGGCGGCAACCTCATCGCCTACAAGGCCCCGCCCTACGACAAGGGCGGCCAGATCGTCTCGATCGACGGCGGGACGATGAAGTCGACGGTCCTCCTGGAGAACCCGGCGGACAAGTCGGTCCGGGACGCCGAGACGAGCTTCAGTCTGAACGGCGCCGAACTCGCCTACCGCGACGGCCGGTTCTTCCTCTCGGAGACCCTGATCAGCAAGGCGCGGGCGGGGGACGACAAGGAGTACCTGATCGTCGCCTTCTCCGCCGGGCACTGACGCAACGTACGGCGGCGGTGGGCCCCTCCGGACTTCCGGAGGGGCCCACCGCCTTTTCCGCCCCCCCCCGTGTCACCTGGTCGGGGGACACGGGCCCCCGGCGGGGCATGTCGGCGGTTGGGGCGGCACGGGGCGGGGGAGCGTGTAGCTTGCCGGGTCTGGCGTGCCGGGGGGTCCGGCGGGCCCGGAGGATGGGGGATGACCGGGATGGGCGTACGCCTCGTGGTGGTCGACGACCACCGCCTGCTGGCGGAGGCGCTCGCCTCGGCGCTGAAGCTGCGAGGGCACCGGGTGCTCGCGGCGGGCGCGCCGGTGGCGGGGGCGGCCGAGCTCGTGGTGGGCCGGGCGCCGGAGGTCTGTCTGCTCGGCACCGCCGCGCCGGCCGCGCCGGGCGCCTTCGACGTGGTCGTGCGGATCAAGCGGGAGCGGCCGCAGGTGGCGGTCGTGGTGCTCGGGCCGGTGCCGTCGCCGCGCGGCATCGCGGCGGCGTTCGCGGCCGGCGCCTCGGGGTACGTGCGGCACGACGAGCGCATCGAGGGCGTCGAGCGGGCGCTGGTGAAGGCGAGGGCGGGGGAGACGGCGGTGGCGCCGGCCCTGCTCCAGGGGGCCTTCGCGGAGCTGCTGCACCCCTCCGCGCAGCCCGACGACGAGGCGCAGCGGCTGCTGCGGATGCTGACCCAGCGCGAGGTGGAGGTCCTCGTCCGGGTGGCGGAGGGGGAGGACACCCGGCTGATCGCGGCGGGGATGGGGATCGCGCCGAGCACGGCACGGACGCACGTGCAGCGGGTCCTGATGAAGCTGGGGGTCGGGTCGCGTCTGGAGGCGGCGGCCCTCGCTGCCCGGACGGGGCTGCTCGACCGGGCGGTGCCGGGGCAGCGCGGCCCCTCCTGAGAGGACGGACGACGGGTCCCGCGGGTGCGGGACCCGGCTTCGCCATTGACGCCGATGTTTGAATGTGGTTCTTTGTGCGTGGTTCTGTTTGATCCCGCCCCCGGAGGGCATCCCGTGAAGAAGACCGTCACCACGCTCGCCGACGGGCGCGAGCTGATCTACTACGACACGCGCGACGACACGGTCCGCGCCGCGGTCGACCCGCGCCCCCTCACCCGCGTCGTCTCCCGCTCCGAGATCCGCCTCGACGAGCTCACCGGCGACCCCGTCGCCGTCGCCTCCCACCGCCAGGCCCGCACCTACCACCCGCCGGCCGACGCCTGCCCGCTCTGCCCCGCCACCGACGGACGCGAGAGCGAGATCCCGGAGGCGGACTACGAGGTGGTCGTCTTCGAGAACCGCTTCCCCTCGCTCTCCGGCGGCGTCGGCCGCTGCGAGGTCGTCTGCTTCACCGACGACCACACGGTCTCCTTCGCCGACCTCTCCGAGGAGCGGGCCCGGCTCGTCCTCGACGCCTGGACCGACCGCACCGCCGCCCTCTCCGCGCTGCCGGGCGTCGAGCAGGTCTACTGCTTCGAGAACCGCGGCCGGGAGATCGGCGTCACCCTGCCCCACGCCCACGGCCAGATCTACGCCTTCCCCTACGTCTCCCCCCGCACCGCCGCCATGCGGCGCCGCGCCGACGAGCACCGGGCGGCGACCGGCCGCAACCTCTTCGACGACGTCGTCGCCCGCGAACGCGCCGACGCCGAACGGGTGGTGCTGGAGACCGAGCACTGGATCGCCTTCGTCCCCTACGCCGCCCACTGGCCGTACGAGGTGCACCTCCACCCCCGGCGCCGGGTGCCCGACCTGCTCGCCCTCGACGAGGCCGCCCGCACAGAGTGCGCACAGGTCTACCTGGAACTCTTGAGGCGCTTCGACCGGCTCTTCGGCCCGGACGAGCCGCCGACGCCCTACATCGCCGCCTGGCACCAGGCGCCGTTCACGGACGAGCGGCGCGAGGACTTCGGACTGCACCTGGAGCTTTTCACCGTCCGACGGGCCTCTGGCAAGCTGAAGTTCCTCGCGGGCACCGAGTCCGGCATGGGCGCGTTCATGAACGACGTACGGCCGGAGGACGCGGCCCGACGACTCCGAGAGGTGGCGAGCGCATGACCACGACCGCGAAGAGGTACCTGGTGACCGGAGGCGCCGGCTACGTCGGCGGCGTCGTCGCCGCCCACCTCCTGGAACGGGGCCACCGGGTCACCGTCCTCGACGACCTCTCCACCGGCTTCGCCGAAGGGGTCCCCGACGGCGCCGAGTTCGTCGAGGGCCGCATCCAGGACGCGGCGAAGTGGCTCGACGCCTCCTACGACGGCGTCCTGCACTTCGCCGCCTTCTCCCAGGTCGGCGAGTCCGTCGCCCGCCCCGAGAAGTACTGGGAGAACAACGTCGGCGGCACCATGGCGCTGCTCGCCGCCATGCGCGACGCCGGCGTGCGCCGGCTCGTCTTCTCCTCCACCGCCGCCACCTACGGCGAGCCGGCGACCGTCCCGATCACCGAGTCCGCGGCGACCGCGCCCACCAGCCCCTACGGGGCGAGCAAGCTGGCCGTCGACCACATGATCGGCGGAGAGTGCGCCGCGCACGGCCTGGCCGCCGTGTCGCTGCGCTACTTCAACGTCGCCGGGGCGTACGGCTCGCTCGGCGAGCGCCACCAGCCCGAGTCCCACCTCATCCCGCTCGTCCTCCAGGTCGCCCTCGGCGAGCGCCAGGCGATCTCCGTCTACGGCGACGACTACCCCACCCCGGACGGCACCTGCGTCCGCGACTACATCCACGTCGCCGACCTCGCCGAGGCCCACCTCCTCGCCCTCGACGCCATGACCGCGGGCGAGCACCTGGTCTGCAACCTCGGCAACGGCAACGGCTTCTCCGTCCGCGAGGTCGTCGAGACCGTCCGCGCCGTCACCGGCCACCCCGTCCCCGAGACCGTCGCCCCGCGCCGCCCCGGCGACCCGGCCGTCCTGGTCGCCTCCGCCGACGCCGCCCGCGAGCGGCTCGGCTGGACGCCGTCCAGGCCCGACCTGGCGGCCGTCGTCGCCGACGCCTGGGCCTTCGCCCGGAAGCAGCGGGAAGGAGCACGCGCGTGAACGTCGCCGCCGACTTCGAGGCGCTGTACGGCGCCGCGCCCGACGGGGTCTGGGCCGCCCCGGGGCGGGTCAACCTCATCGGTGAGTACACCGACTTCAACGACGGCTTCGTCCTGCCGCTCGCGCTGCCGCACACCACCGTCGCCGCCGTCTCCCGCCGGGACGACGGCGTCCTGCGCCTGCACTCCGCCGACGTCGACGGCGGGATCGTGCAGCTGGACGTCGACGCCCTGGAGCCGCTCTCCGGCGGCGGCTGGGCGGCCTACCCGGCCGGTGTGGTCTGGGCGCTGCGCGAGGCGGGGCACCCGGTGAAGGGCGCGGACGTGCACCTCGCGTCGACGGTGCCGACCGGCGCCGGCCTCTCCTCCTCGGCGGCCCTGGAGGTCGTCACCGCGCTGGCCCTGGACGACCTGTTCGGCCTCGGGCTCTCCCGTCCCGAGCTCGCCCGGCTCGCCCAGCGCGCCGAGAACGCCTTCGTCGGCGTCCCCTGCGGCGTCATGGACCAGATGGCCGCCGCGTGCTCCGAGGAGGGCCACGCCCTGTACCTGGACACCCGGGACCTCTCCTGCCGCCAGGTCCCCTTCGACCTGGCCGGGGAGGGGCTGCGGCTGCTCGTGGTCGACACCCGCGTGAAGCACGCGCTCGGGGACGGCGCGTACGCCGAACGGCGCGCCGGGTGCGAAGCGGGTGCGCGGGCGCTCGGTGTGAAGGCCCTGCGCGACGTGAACGCCGTGCACCTTTCCGCATCCCTCGCACTGCTGAGCGACGAGACGGTGCTGCGGTACGTCCGGCACGTCGTCTCCGACAACGCCCGGGTCGAGCGGGTCATCGCCCTGCTCGACGCCGGCGACACCCGGGCCGTCGGTCCCGTCCTCACCGAGGGGCACGCCTCCCTCCGCGACGACCTGAAGGTCTCCTGTCCGGAACTCGACCTCGTCGTCGAGACGGCGAACGCCGCGGGAGCCCTGGGCGCCCGCATGACCGGCGGCGGCTTCGGCGGCTCGGCCGTCGTCCTCGTCGACACCGACCGGGCGGGCGAGGTCGCCGCGGCCGTCACGGCCGCCTTCGCCGCCGCCGGCCACGCCGCACCCGGGATCTTCCCGGCCGTCCCCGCGGCGGGGGCGCGCCGGCTCTGAACCCGCCGTGCATCCGGACGACTTCGCACAGTTCCGCCAAACGGCCCCCACCGGCCCGCCCCGCCCCTACTCTGTTGGGCAGCGCCGGTGGGGGCCGGTGCTGTTCAGGGGTCGAGACCGTCGGGTACGGCGTCGGCAGCGGGGTAAAAGTCAACGCACGGCGGCGGCCGGGCGACCGACGGACACCCCGCCTCCGGCGCCGTGCCCGCGCGCCGGTCCGTCCTCGACACATGGGGGTGTCCGTGGCACGTATCCGGGTCCTGGTGGTGGACGACCACCGCATCTTCGCCGAGTCGCTGGCCGCCGCCCTCGCGGCGGAGCCGGACGTCGACGTCGCCGCCGCCGGCAGCGGCCCGGCCGCCCTGCGCTGTCTGGACCGCGCGGCCGCGGAGGGGCGCCGGTTCGACGTGCTGCTCGTCGACGCCGAACTGGGCGCGGGACCCGCGGCGGCGCCGGCGGCCCGTGCGGCGGGCGACGGGCCCGAGGCCGCGGTGGACGGGATCTCCCTGGTCGCGGCCGTGCGCAGGGCCCAGCCGGCCGTCCGGACCGTCGTCCTGGCGGAGAAGGACGACCCGCACCGTGCGGCGCTCGCCCTCCAGGCCGGTGCCTGCGGCTGGGTCGCCAAGGACTGCTCGCTCCAGCGGCTCCTCGCGGTGGTACGGGGGGTGCTGCGGGACGAGACGCACCTGCCGCCCGCGCTGCTCACGGGCGTCCTGAGGGAGCTGACGGCGGCCCGCAAGCACCGGACGGACAGCGAGCGCCTGGTCGAGTCGCTGACGCCGCGCGAGCGGGAGGTGCTGCGCTGCATGGTGGCGGGGCTGGGCCGCAAGGCGGTCGCGGAGCGGCTCTTCCTCTCCCCGCACACGGTCCGCACGCACATGCAGAACGTGCTGGGGAAGCTGGGCGTGCACTCGACGCTGGCCGCCGTGGCGCTGGCCCGCAGGGCGGGTGTGGGCCCCGCCGAGCCGGCTCCCGCGCTAGCCGGGGATGTTGTCGAACGGGGCGGTCAGCCGGCGTAGCAGGGCGGCCAGTTCGCCGCGCTGGGCGCGGGAGAGCTGGGCGAGGATGGCGCGCTCCTGGGCGAGCAGCCCGGCGAGCGCCTCGTCGGCCCGGTCGCGGCCCTCGGGGGTGAGCCGGACCAGGACCCCGCGGCGGTCGCTGGGGTCGGGCAGCCGCTCGACCAGGCCCTTCTTGGTGAGCCGGTCGATGCGGTTGGTCATGGTGCCGGAGGTGACCAGGGTCTGGGTGAGGAGCTGGCCGGGGGAGAGCTGGTAGGGCGCTCCGGCGCGGCGGAGGGAGGTGAGGACGTCGAACTCCCAGGGCTCCAGCTGGTGCTCGGAGAAGGCGAGCCGACGGGCGCGGTCGAGGTGCCGGGCGAGCCGCGAGACGCGGCTGAGCACCTCGAGCGGTTCCACGTCGAGGTCGGGGCGCTCGCGGCGCCATGCAGCGACCAGTCGGTCGACCTCGTCCTCCATGACGATCAGTGTAGAGGGTCTGTTGACATAAAGTCTCTTGGGGTCGAGTTTCTCGATATCAAGTATCTTGGAGTCAAGATATATTTCCCTGGACTACGGGGAAGGGACCCGGCCGGAACTTCGTTCCGCTTCGGCAACACGTGCCAGCAAGGGGGCTTCGAACATGCATTCCGTGGAATCCGCCGCACCAACCTGGGATCCGCAGCAGTACCTCCGTCACTCCGGCCACCGCACCCGGCCGTTCCTCGACCTGCTCGCCCGAATACCGCACCTGCCGGCCCAGGACCGGCCCGCCCGCATCGCCGACCTCGGCTGCGGCCCCGGCAACGTGACGGCCCTCCTCGCCGACCGGTGGGCCGACGCGCACATCACCGGCTTCGACCTGTCGCCGGAGATGCTGGAGCGCGCCGAGAAGGACTGGGCGGGCACCACCCGCGGCGGTGGCTGGCTCGACTTCCGCCCCGCGGACGCCGCCCACTGGACCCCCGCCGAGCCCTACGACCTGATCGTCTCCAACGCCGCCCTCCAGTGGGTCCCCAACCACCCCGAGTCCCTCGCCTCCTGGGTCGACGGACTCCACCCCGGCGGCACCCTCGCCTTCCAGGTCCCCGGCAACTTCACCTCGCCCAGCCACGCCCTCCTCGGCGAGCTCTGCGACACCCCCGAGTGGCGCGCCCGCCTCGGTGACCAGGGCCGCCGCTTCGTCCACATCCTCGACCCGGCCGAGTACCTCACCCGACTCACCGACCTCGGCTGCGAGACCGACGTCTGGGAGACCACCTACAGCCAGCTCCTCCAGGGCGAGGACCCCGTCCTCGACTGGGTCAAGGGCACGGCGCTGAGGCCCGTCCTCACCACCCTCGGCGACGACCGGGAGGCCGTCGACGCCTTCCTCGGCCAGTACCGCGCCCTCCTCCGCGAGGCGTACCCGCCCGGCCCGCACGGCACCGTCTTCCCCTTCCGCCGCATCTTCGCCGTCGCCCGCAGGAGCGACTGAGCGCGGAGCACCCCGAACGCGCGGGGGGGGGGGGGGGGGGGGGGGGGGGGGGGGGGGGGGGGGGGGGGGGGCGGAGGGGGGGGGGGGGGGGGGGCGGAGGGGGGGGGGAGGTGGAGTGGGGGGGGGGGGCACGGTGGCTGGGTGGCTCCCTCCCCCCCCCCCCCCCCCCCCCCCCCCCCCCCCCCCCCCCCCCCCCCCCGCTCCCGTCAGCGGCGGCGCCGGGTGCGGCGGACCTTCAGCTCCTCGAAGCGCGGCACGTCGCCGTCGAGGACGCGCTGCCAGGCCCGGGCGAAGAGCTCCGGGACGGGTTCGGCCGGCACCAGGGCGCCCAGGAACGGACGGTGGGCGCCCTCGGCGTCGTACAGCGCGAGCTTCCACTGCTCGACCGGCAGCGTGGGCGCGCTCTGTTCGGCCCAGGCGCCGGGGAGGAACAGGGAGCGTCCGGCGCGGGCGCGGACGGCCGTCACCACGAGCTCCCCGCCGGCCAGTTCGGCGCGGGCGGCCTTGAGGCGGGCGGGCTTCCAGCCGGTCCAGCGGGCCGTGTTGCGGTCCGTGGGGTCGGGCAGGGCGAGGAGCATGAGGTACAGGGTGGCCGCGTCGGAGCCCAGCCCGTGCGTCCGGGCGACCTCGGCGACGAGTTCGGGCACCGCACGCGACGGGTCCTGCGGCCACCAGGTGCCGTCGTGGTCGGTGTCCCCGGCCGCGGGCGCGCCCGGGTCGGCGAGCAGACGGGCGAACGCCGGGTCGTGCGCGCGCCGCAGGGCCGCCTCGACGGAGCTCGGCCGCTGGTCGGGGCCGCGCAGCGCCGCGAGGTACGGGTCGGAGCCGGTGGAGTCGAGCAGGGCGGTCCGCAGGGCCGGCTGGGGCTGGCCGTCGTGGGTGGCCATGAGCACCGCGCCGTACCGCTCGTATCCGGGGGCCGTCTCGGTCGGCGCGCCGGCGACCTTCCGGAACTCCTCGAGGTAGGTGAAGCTCCCGGCCGCGACGAGGAGTCCGGGCGAGGCGAGGCGCTGCCGCACGGCATCGAGCGCCTCGGGGAGCTTCGCCCGCAGGGGGTCGCCGGCGGGCAGCCGGTGGGCGAGCCACGCCGTCAGGCTCATCGCGCCCGTGAGGACGGAGTCGGTGAACGGCTCCTTCGCCGGCGTGACCGGGGCGGGCCGGTCGCGCTCGATGTGCCAGGCCACGTCGACGCCGAGCTCCGGGGCGGCGGCCGGGTCGAGGATCGCCTGGAGGGCGCGGTGCACCGGCCAGCTGCCGCGGACGGCGCGGGCGGCCTCGGCGGCGAGCCAGTCGGGTACGTGGGTGCGGCGGCCCACCCGGGCGTTCCACACGGCGGCCGCGGCCGCCGTGTCGGGTCCTTCGCTCCAGAGCAGCGCGGGGTCCCGGGGCAGCAGCGCCGCGACCACGGCCCGCCGCACCTCGACGGGCAGCGCCCGCAGTTCGTCGCGCGCCTGCGCGGCCTCGGCCACCTTGAGGCCGAGGGTCTTGCGCAGCTCGGCCGGGAGGAAGTTGTTCTCCCAGCTGTCCACCTCGGGCAGGCCGGCCAGGACGAGCCGGGCGAGCGCGGCGGAGACGCCGGTGAGACGGGCGAACTCCTCGGCGTGCTCGGGGAGGAAGGGCGTCTCCGGGCGCGTGGCGGCCTCCGGGAGGAAGACGGCCAGCCAGTCGGCGTCGCGGGTGCGGTCGCCGACCGGGGCGTCGCCGCGCAGGGTGTAAGGGCCCGGCACGTCGAAGCGGCCGCGGGGGTCGTGGAGCAGCGCCCCGAACTCCCGTCCGCCGTCGACGTCGGTGTGGTGCTCGGTGATCGCGAGCGCCGCTCCGCCGCCGAGCGGGAGGACGGCGCGGTGTCCGGAGCTGTGCTTCAGGCCGTCGGGGGTGTGCAGGTGGGCCGTGCCGAGGTGGACGAGGACGCGGCGCCAGTGGCCGGCCGATCCCGCGGCGGAGGCCAGCCCGAGGGCCTCGACCTGTCCCAGGATCCGCAGGAGCACGGCCCGGTGTCCGGCGCCGCTGCCCGGCGCCACGGCCCGGTAGGCGATCGCGGCGGGCTCGTCGAGGAGCGGGGTGAAGGGCAGGCTGGTGTACGGCAGGGAGGGCAGGTCGAAGTGGACGCGGCCGGGCTGCGCGGTGGCCGCGGTGTCGGCCCGGGCGGCCGCGAGGGTCTCCAGGAAGCGGTGGGCCACGTCCTCCTCGACGCCCGAGCGGTAGTACCCGGTGCCGACGATGCCGTTCAGGGCCTTGCCGATCAGCACGTCGGCGGGCCCGGGGACGCGGGTCTCCGCGGACGCGGCCGAGGGGTCGAGCCGTTCGGCGACGGCGTCGAGGGACTTCTGCTGCCGGACGGCGAAACGGAGGACCCGCACGACGCCGGCGACGAGTTCGGGGGCGGTGATCGAGGGCAGCGCGGTCGCGACCAGCTCCGGGAGATCCGCCGCGCGCTCGGCGAGGACGGCCGCCTTCAGGAGGGTGCCGGCCGCCTCGGCGTCGGCCGCCCGCAGCGCGGCCGAGCCCTCGGTGTCCCGTGCCCGCAGGGCGTACAGGTGGGACAGCGGCGGCAGGGTGACGCTCGCCGTGCCGTACAGCTCGTTCCGGTCGCCGTCGCTGGTCGTCGTGACGACGCCGTCGGGGTCGCGCAGGGAGAGCTTGCGCCACTCCCGGGTCAGCGCCCGGGGCCGCTCGTCGCCGGGGAACGTCAGCGCCGCCACGGGCATGTCGGCGCCCTCGGGCAGGCTGACGGCGCGCCCGGCGGTGTCCTCGGCGTACCAGCCGTTGCCGGGGAGCCGCACGACGCGCCAGCCGAGCAGGCCGTCCGCGGGGGCGCCGAGGACGGAGCCGTCGACGGCGGGTGCGGGGCGCAGCCAGGAGGAGCGCGCGGAGAGTTCGGCGCCGTCGGCGTGGGCGCGGAGGGCGTCGGCGAGGAAGCCGGGCTGGGAGCGCCGGCCGTGGGCGCCTTCGGCGGGGTCGTACTCGGCCCAGCCGGCGTCGTCGTGGTGCTCGCCCGTCGTCCACACCCAGTGGGACGTGCCGTCGGAGATCAGCGGGCGCTCCGGCGGCAGCGTGGTGTCGCCGTGGTGGAGGACGCCACCGCCGGTGGTCCGGCCGCCGCCGGGCAGCGCCAGGCTGGGGTTGTCGGTGCGCAGGGACCAGTAGTCGGTGCGGCCGTCGAGGGTGAACACCCGGTCGGGAGCGGTGTGCCAGTATCCCTCCGTCTCGGTGCGGCCGTAGGCCGACCAGAAGACGAGCAGGGCGCCGTCCACGTAGTGGAAGCCGTAGCGCCGGGAGTGTCCGGCGGGGGTGCGCAGGTCGTGGACGAGCACGGTGGAGTCGGCGTCGATGACCCGGACCTGGGTCGTGCCGGCGACGATCAGGTAGGGCCACGCCTCGACGACGGTGAGGCCGTCGGTGGTGTCCCGGGTCGGGCCGAGCGCCGCGAGGGTCTCCTCCCACACGGGCCAGCGGAGCTCCTCCCAGAGACCGCCGCGCAGGGTGCGCGCCAGCGTCGCGCCGAGATCGGCGCCGGCCGCGGCCGCGACCTCGTCCGGCGCGAGGGCGAGGGCCTCGGCGGGCAGCCACGAGAGGCGGGCGAGGGCCTGCGGCAGGCCGGGCAGACCGGCCGCCACCGACTCGCGGGCGACGTCGCGCATCCACTCGGTGAGCATCGGGCGTCCGCCGGCCGAGGCGGCGAGCAGGCGCATGACGTCGGCGCCCGAGGAGGCGTTCCCGTAGGAGGAGGCGGCACGCCGGAAGGCGGGGCGGAAGCGGAGGTCCGCGGCGAGGGCGGCGAGGTCGCGGCGGTTCTCGCCGCGGGCCCAGTCCGTGAGGCCGAGGGCGCGGCCGTAGCGGTCCGGGGTGTCCTCGGGCGGGTCGACGACGGCGATGTCCAGGGAGAGCAGCAGGTCGAGGAGGTCGGCGTCCTCGACGCCGATCCGCAGGGCACGCTCGCCGTCGGGCCGGCTCGCCAGGTCGGCGCGCAGCCGGCCGGCGGCGCGGTCGACCAGGTCGAGGAGGGCGGGCGGCGTCGGGCGGGGGCCCCAGCCGCGGTGCCGGGCGGCGTGGAAGCGCTCCAGCCAGGCGGCGGCGCCGTCGGGGCAGCGCTCCTCCGGGCCGGGGTCCGGGTCGGTCAGTCCGGTGTCCGCCCCGGACTCGGCGAGGAGGCCGAGCCACAGGACGCTCAGTTCGCCGTCGTCGCCGGGCGGGGTGATCGACAGCAGCGTGCCCCGTACGGCCGGGACGCGGCGGGCGAGGGCGACCAGGGCGGTGCGGTGGGCCTTCCACCAGCCGGTCGCCGCGCGCAGGGTGGCCGGCAGCGGCAGCAGTTCGGCGAGGTAGTCCTGCTCCGCCTCGGTGCCGGACAGGCCGGCGGCGCGCGCCAGGCGCCGCAGTTCCGTGGCGGCCTGCGCGGAGGGAGCGAGTCCGCCGGCGGTCCTGCGCACGCAGAGGCGCCGGAAGCGCTCGTACGCCTCGCCGGGGGTGAGCCGGGCGGAGAGCTCCTTGCCGTAGCTCGCGAGGACCTTCACCGGCAGGGCGCCGGCGAGGGCGAACTCCAGGAAGACGGAGTCGAGCCGGTCCTCGTCGACGGTGAGGCCGTGCTGTGCCTCGCTGGTGCGGGCGCGGCCGAAGAGCTGGCCGGCGTACGTGGCGTTCTCGACGCCGAGGAAGACCCGCGCGGCCTGCTCGTAGAAGACGGGCAGGAAGTGCGGCACGGCGGAGGCGAGCCGGCCGGCGAGTTCGTGGCAGGCGTCGAGGGCGGCCTTGGGCTTGGTCTTCGCCTGCCGGGCGAGGCGGTCGAGCTCGGGCACGACGGCCAGCGCGTGGTGCCCGTCCTCCGGGTGGTGCACGAGGACCCACTCGGGGAAGCCGAGCTCCCGGCGCCGGCCGATGCCCACCGTGGCCGGCTCGCCCTGCGGAACGAGCCCGAGGAAGCCGGCGGCGAGGTCCTCGGCGGGGCCGAGTTCGGCGGCGGTCAGCCGGACGACGACCCGCTCGTCGCCGAGGACCGGATGGCGGTAGGCCCGCGCGGTCATCGGGACGGCGGAGGCGCCCGCGTCGCCGGCGTCCGCCGGGAGCACCGCGCCGGCCCCGAGGAGCTCCGCGTTGTCGGAAACAGTCGTGCTGGTCATGCGTCCCCACCCTCTTCGATCGTGCGGCCGGCGTACAGCGCAGCGGCCATGCGCATCCCCTCGGACCAGGCCACCGGTCCGACCTCGGTCAGCCGCACCGCGCGGCCGTCCTCGTCGTGCCAGGTCAGGCCGCCGGTCTCCGACTCCCCGTCCCAGTACGGCTCGCCGATCCACACGGACGCCTCCGTGCCGCGTCCGCCGTCCCGCACCTTGCAGGTGGCGTATCCGCCGGAGACGCGGTAGCCGAGGGCCGTGGCCCGCGCCGCGAGACCGAACCGCGAGAGGAACTTGCCGCCCGCGTAACGCCGTACCTCGGTGGCGGTCTCCGCGTGCCCGGTGCCGGGCCCGTCCCAGGTGGCGCGGTGGATCTGCTCCACCCGCTGGGTGATGCCGAGTTCGGCCGCGAAGTCCCGGACGTCGTCCAGGTCAGGCAGGAGGACGGGGTGCGGGAGGGTGACGGTCCGCGGCGAGATCCGTACGGTCTCGCCGTCGAGGTCGAGGAGCCGCAGCTCGCCGTCCGCGGTGACGTCCCGCAGGAAGCCGACCTCGTCCGGGTCCTCGCCGACCACGGCCATGTCGCGGAGGGCCGACCCCCACGCCTCGTCCGGCCACACCCGGGCTATCAGTTCGGTGGGCACCGGGAGCGAGGACACCATCCAGGCGTCCACCTGGGCCACACAGGCGGCCGCGTGCCGGTCGAGCCACTCGGAGAGCCGGCGCAGCCGGTCGACCTCGGGGTCGTCGCGCAGCCCCTTCGGCAGCGTCTTCAACTGCCGTCCCCCGGCGCGCCGTGCCACCACACGCCCGTCCTCCAGGGTGACCTCGTACCCCTCACCCGCTGTCAGCCACGCCATCTGCCGTGCCCCTCCGCCTGTCCTTGTGGGAAACCGCGCAGCTCGAACCACGGGGTGCAGAGCCCCGGAGCCGCGGTATGGAGGGAACACTAGACAGGGTCACTGACAACGCGTCCGCGCCCTCCCGCCGGCCGGTCGGGGGACGGTGGCGGGAGGGCGCGCGACGGGTGACGAGGGGCCCCGCGGCGGGGGCCGACGGGAGGTCAGGCGGACGGGACCGCCCGCTGGATGGCGGTGATGACGCGGTCGAGGGCGTCCTTGCTGTGCGGGTCGGTGAGGTTGGCCCAGAGCTTGAACATGAAGCGCTGCAGGACCGGCCGCGACAGGCTCCGGGTGGCGACGAGCCGCATGACGCGGGGCTGGTTGAGGGCGTGCACGACGAGGCGCCCCACGGTGAAGTAGCGGCCGTAGGAGGCGCGGACGACGTCCGGATAGCGCAGCAGGGCCTCCTCGCGCGCGTGCGCGGTGGGCCGGCCGAGGGCGTCGGTGACGGTGTCCGCGGCGAGGCGTCCGGACTCCATCGCGTAGTCGATTCCCTCGCCGCTGAGCGGGTTGATCATCCCTCCGGCGTCGCCGGTCAGGAGCAGGCCGCGGGTGTACTGGGGCCGCCGGTTGAGCCCGGCGGGCAGCGGCGCTCCGCGCAGCGGTCCGGTGGCGTGGGCGTCGTCGAAGTGCCGGGTCGGGGAGAGCCGCGCGGTCCACTCGCCGAACATCCGCCGGTGGTCGATCTCGGGCCGCCGGCCGACGTGGAAGGTGCCGAGGCCGACGTTGAACGTCCCGTCGCCGACGGGGAACACCCATCCGTAGCCGAACGGCATGTAGGGACGGCCCTTGGCGTCCTCGGTCTCCAGGTCGAGCCACGCCTCCAGGTGGTCCTGGTCGCGGGCGGGCGTCCGGTAGTAGCGGCGTACGGCCACGCCCATGGGCCGGTCCTGACGCTGGTGCAGACCGAGGGCGACGGCCAGGCGGCTCGACGCGCCGTCGGCGGCGACCACCAGCGGAGCCTCGTAGGTGCGGGAGGCCCCCTCCCGCTGGGCGGTCACGCCCGTCACGTGGCCGGTGGCGGGGTCGAGGACGGGACCCGTCACCTTGGTCCCCTCCAGCAGGCGGGCCCCGGCGGCGACGGCCCTGCCGGCGAGCAGCTGGTCGAGGTCCATGCGGCTGCGCACGAGCCCGAAGTCGGGGTAGGACGCCACACGGGGCCAGGGCATCTCGACCGTGGTACCGGAGCCGTGGGCGCGCAGGCCACGCGTCCTGACCCAGCCGTCCCCGGCGATGTCCACGCCCATGCCGACGAGTTCCCGCACGGCCCGCGGGGTGAGTCCGTCACCACAGATCTTGTCGCGGGGGAAGGTGGCCTTCTCGATCAGCAGGACGTCGCGGCCCGCCCGGGCGAGGTGGTAGGCGGCGGCGCAGCCGGCGGGTCCCGCGCCGACGACGATGACGTCCGCCGAGTCGCGGGTGGGTGACAGGTCCATGTGTGGTCTTCCTCTGCTGCGGCGGCGTGAGGTGCGGGGAACGGCTTCCCATCTGTACCCAGGGCCGACGGCTTTGATCACCCGTCACGTCATGCACCGTGCCGGAGGGCCGCCGCCCCGCCGGCCCCCGGCTCCGGCGGCGGCGTGCGGGCGCCGACGTACCCCGGCTCCGGCGGCGGACGGGAGCGTCGCGGCTCCCGCGTCCTCCTCCGGCCGGCCCGCGTGACGACGGGGCCGGATCCCCGTCGCCGGCTCCCACCCTGCCTCTCCCCTCGGCCGCGGCGGGGGCCCCGAGGCCGACCGGCCGCACACCTCACCTGTTCGGCTCCCCGGGGCGCCGGCCGTCCTCGCGGGCGGGGGTGGCGGGCGCGATCACCTCCACCACGCGCCAGGTGGGTGCGGCGGTCGGCGTCGCCGTCGCCGGCGGCCTCGTCGCGGACGCCGCTCCCGCCGGCCTGCCTGCCGCCACCCGGCCGGGGTGGCTCCTGGTGGCGGCGTGCGGGCTGTTCCTCCTCGTCGTGGCACGCGCCGCGGGTCCTCGGCCGACCGGGACGGCCGGGGGGTGACCTCGCCGCACGCGGCGCTCCGGACGGTCAGCCGGCCGGGGCCCGCCAGGGCTCGAACCACGGGTCGGGCCAGCGCTCGGCGGCGGCCAGCAGGGGGAAGAGGGTGGCGCCGTCGATGGTCTCGCGGATGATGTCGGCGTGGCCTCCGTGGCGGGCGGTCTCCTCGATGAGGTGGAGCAGGACCCAGCGGACCGACCACTCCTCCACGTCGGCGGGGAACCAGGGCAGACCCCGCGGGACGGGGACGCCGCGACCGAGGTCGGCGACGGAGGCGACGACCGCGTCGGTCTCGCGGACGGCGGCGTCGTAGGCGTCGAGGACGTCCGCGAGGGTCTCCTCGGCGGTGAGCGCGAACTCGGCGGAGTCGCTCTCGTCCGCCTCCCGTCGCGGCCCGCGCTGCCGCTGGAGGATGAGGTCGGTCCAGCCCGCCTCGCAGCGGGCGGCGTGCTTGATGAGGCCGCCGATGCTGAGTTCGCTCGCGGTGGGGGTGAGGCGGGCCTGGTCGTCCGTCAGTCCGTGGGCGGTGGCGCGCAACGTCCGGCGCTGCTGGGTGAGATAGGCGAGCAGGCCGTCGCGCTCGTCGGCGACCGGCGGTACGTGTGCGGGCATGCCTCGACCCTCTCGCCCGGCCGTGGCGCCGGTCAACACTTTTCTGAAAGTTCTTTCATCATCTTTCGCAAGTGCTCGGGGCGACGCCTCGAAGGGCTCGGTCCCGGCCCGCGGCTCCTGCCGGGAGCGCCTCGCGGATCAGCCCGGTCCGCCGGGCGTCCGGTCACACGTCGAGCGCGACGTCGGTGACCGGATAGGCGACGCACGCGTGGGTGTAGCCGAACCGCTCGTCGGAGAGCCGGAGCCGGCCCTCCGCCGCCGTGTGGACGGTGCCCGCCACGACCCGTACGCGGCACAGGCCGCACTCACCGGAACGGCAGGCGGCCTCGGGGCGGACCCCCTCGTCCTCCAGGGCGTCGAGGAGCGGCCGGCCGCGGCGGGTGCGGAAGGAGCGGCCGCGGACGGTGACCGTGACCTCCGTGTCGGGTGCCGCGTCCGCGGGCCAGTGCGGCTGGGCGGTCGGGTCGGCGGGGGCGCCGTTGGCCTCGAAGCGGACGCGCCGGGGCGGATGTCCGAGCTCCGCGAGCCGCGCGAGCGCGTACGGGTAGAGGGCCTGCGGCCCGCACACGTACACCATCCGTCCGTCGAGGGGCCCGGCGAGAGCGTGGACGAGCCCCGCGGTGAGGAGTCCGGTCGGTCCCGCCCACCGCGGTCCGGGCTCGGCGACGACGTGGTCGACGCGGATGCGCGGATGGTCCGCGGCGAGCGCGTCCAGCGCGTCGCGGAAGAGGATGTCGCCGTCCGAGCGGGAGCCGTAGAGCAGGTGGAAGCGGCGGTCGAGGCCGTGGTCGACGATGTCGCGGATCATGCTCAGGGCGGGGGCCGCGCCCGAACCCCCGGCGAGGAAGACGACGTCGTCGCCGTGGAAGAGCGGGTTGTGGTGGAAGGTGCCCAGCGGGGCGCCGGTCGTCAGGGTGTCGCCGGCCCTCACCGTGTCGGCCAGGTGGTTGCTGATCCGCCCGCCGGGGACCCGACGGACGGTCAGGTCCCAGTGGTCGCGGCGGGCGGGGCTGGAGGCTATCGCGTACGGGCGGCTCGTGCCGTCCGTGTGGACGGCGACGTACTGTCCGGCGAGGAACGGCGGCAGGTCCGCGCCGTCGGGGCGGCGCAGCCGGAGGGTGACGGCGGTCGGGGTCTCGGTCACCACCTCGGAGACCGTGAGGGTCAGCCGCGCCGGGTGGCGGGCGTCGAGGAGCCGGCGCGTGGCGGCGGCGTGGTCGGCGGTGTCCGCCGGCCGCCGGTCGATCTCCGCCTGGACGTCGTCGTGCCCGTCGAACAGCGGCGCGAGGGGGTGCTTCACAGATGTCTCCCGGGGGTTCGGACGGGGCGTGCGCTCGGGCGGTCCGGGGCTCAGGCGGTCAGGGCTCGCGGGATGCGGCGGGTGCTCAGGCGGTCCGGGCGCGAAGGATGCGGCGGGCGACGCGGCGGCCGGCCTCCAGGGTGGGCTGGAAGCCGCCGGACCCGGCCCAGGAGCCCGCCGGATGGAGTCCGGGGACGCCCGGGTCGCGGACGCTGTCGCGGAAGAGCCAGCTCTCGGTGCGGTCCTGGTCGTAGCCGTAGATCGCGCCGCCGGGGTGGCCGAGGTACCGCGCCAGGGTGAGCGGGGTGGCGACGTCGACCTCCTCGATCGCGTCACGGATGCCGGGGGCGACCGCCCCGACCCGGTCGAGGAGCGTCTCGGCGTAGGCGAACTTGGCCGTCGCGTACGCGGCCGGCGGGAGCTTCTCCCAGACGTCGGCGTACTGGAGCGTCATGAGGCTCACGTGGGTGGCACCGCGGGGGGCGAAGCCGATGGGCGCGAGGTCGTAGGAGGAGACGCAGATGCCGCGGGCGGGCTCCAGGGTGCGCCACGAGGCGTGCGTCCGTTCGTCGTCGAGGTCGGCGGTGACGAACGTGGTGCTGCTGGTGAAGCCGAGTTCGGCCGGGGTGGCGTCGAGGCCCATGTGCAGGACGAAGCCCGAGACGCCGACGCGTCGGGTGGCGAGGTCGGCGCGGATGCGGTGCGGGACGACGGCGTCGTCGAGCATCGCGTAGGTGACGGGGAGCGAGGCGTTGGAGACGACGTCGCGCGCGGAGATCTCCTCGCCGTCGGCGAGGCGGACGCCCGCGGCCCGGCCGCGTTCGGTGAGGATCCCGGTGACCTCGGTGTGGAAGCGGACCTCTCCGCCCGCGGCGAGGAAGGAGTGGAGGATCGCGGTCGACATGGCCTGCGAACCGCCCCTGACGTGCCAGGGCTTGAACTCCAGATAGGCGAAGAGCGTGATCGCCAGGTCCTGGAAGGCGAGCCGGGAGGGCGGCTGGCCGAGGTAGGTCCAGTAGGTGGCGAGGACGGAGCGGAGGCCCGGGTCGTCGAAGTGCTCGGCGAGGACGTCCGCGAGGGGCCGGAGTCCCTGCCGGAAGAGGACCGGGTCGATCTGCTCGGCGGGCATCCCGCGCAGGGCGGCGATCTGCCAGAAGGCGACGTCCTTGACGAGCCGGAAGAAGCGCTCGACGCGGTCCCGGTTGCCGGGGAAGGCCGCTTCCAGGGCGTCGGCCGCCCCGGCCCAGTCGGCCGGCAGCGTCACGTCGTACCGGCCGGGGACGACCGCGCGGTAGAGGTCGTCCTCCCGGACGAAGTCGACGCCAAGGACGCCCAGTTCGTCGAAGAGTTCCCGCAGGGTGAAGCCCTGGCCCTCCAGCCCGACGCCGGACAGCTGGTGCAGGGCGACCTCGAACTCGTACCGGCCGCGCCGGAAGGAGGTGGCGCAGCCGCCCGGCACGGTGTGCCGTTCCAGCAGGAGGGTGCGGAGGCCGGCCCGCTGGAGGGTGGTGGCGGCGGTGAGACCCGCGTTGCCGGCGCCGATCACGACGACGTCGACGTCGGTCATGCGCCGGCCGCCGCTCCGGGCTCACCGGCCTCGTGGGCCTCGCGGGCGATCCGGTCGAACTGGGCACCCATGGCCTCGGCGAGCGCCTGGGCGGCGGAGAGCGGGCGGACCATGACGGTGAAGTCGTCGATCTTCCCCTCCGCGTCGAAGTGGAGGAAGTCGCAGCCCTGGATGCTCTTCCCGCCGACGGTGGCCGTGAAGACGAGGGCGTGGTCGCGGCCGTCGGGCTGCGCGATCTCCCGGACGTAGGTGAAGTCCTCGAAGACGCGCATCACGCCGCGCAGGATCGCCGCGGTGATCGCCTTGCCCGGGTACGGCTTGAAGGCGACGGGGCTGGTGAAGACGACGTCGTCGGCGAGGAGGGCCTCGATCGCGGCCTCGTCGCGGTTCTCCACGGCCTTGCGGAAGGGATGCACGGTGACCACCTCTAGTAAACTAGTTGAATAGGTGTACCGGAGAGTAGGGGTCGCGCCTGGGCTTGTCCAGGGCGGGCCGCGTCGGAGTGGGGCGGCACCACATACTCCCTTCCGCACCTGTTCCATGACGCGACCATCGCGTCCACCCGAAGAGAGGCCCTGCCCATGACCGTCAGCCCGGTTCCCTTCTCGCGGTTCGTGGCCCTCGGCGACAGCCAGACCGAAGGCGTCGGCGACGGTGACGACGCCACCGGACTGCGCGGCTGGGCCGACCGCCTCGCCGAGCGCCTGGCCCGGCACAACCCCGAGCTGCTCTACGCCAACCTCGCCGTCCGCGGCCGCGTCGCCGGCGAGGTCCACGCCGGCCAGCTCGCGCCCGCCCTCGCGCTGCGGCCCGACCTCGCGACCGTGGTGGCGGGCGTCAACGACCTGCTCCGGCCCCGCTTCGACGCCGACGAGGTCGCCGGTCACCTGGAGGCGATGTTCGCCGCGCTCACCGCCGGCGGGGCACGCGTCGCCACCCTCACCGTCCCGGACGTCACCCGTGTCATCCCCCTCGCCCGGCCCGTGCGCTCGCGCATCACCGCCCTCAACGACCGGGTCCGCGCGGCCGCGGCCCGCCACGGCGTCGCGGTCGCCGAGACCGGGCTCCACCCCGTCGGCGGCGACCCCCGGCTCTGGAGCACCGACCGCCTGCACGCCAGCCCCGTCGGCCACGACCGCATCGCCGCGGCGGTCGCCCAGGCCCTCGGCCTCCCCGGCACCGACGACTCCTGGACCCTCCCCTTCCCCACCCCGCCCGGCCCCGGCGGCGGCGACCTGCGCTGGGCCGCCGAGTTCCTCGGCCCGTGGCTGGGCCGCCGCCTGCGCGGCCGCTCCTCCGGCGACGACCGCTCGGCCAAGCGCCCCGAGCTCACCCCGGTCGCGACCGAGCCGGTCGCGGGAGCCTGACGGCTCCACGCGCGCGAGGCACCCTCGGAAGGCAGCCCCTGCCGTCCGCTGGGCCGAATGGCCGAGGCGCGCCGCCCCTCGGCCGGGCGGGCCGGCGCGCCCCGGTGGAGGATCGAGGAGGCGGCGGGCCCGGCACGGGCCGCCGCGCAGACCCCCCGCGCGTGAAGAGGTCCGGCCATGGAACCGTTCGACCGGCTCGACGAGACGCCCGCCCCCACGCCGGTGCCGGCGTGAGTCCCGGGCGCGGCCCGGACACTCCGGGCGAAGGCCGCTACGGGGAGGCCGTCTTCCGGCCCGAACAGGCTGGCGAAGGGGAACGGATCGACTTCGGCGCCCTCGCGTACGACGACATCACCCTGGCGCGGCTGCGGGCCCTGGGAGCCGGCCCGGGCTGGCGCTGCCTCGACATCGGCGCCGGTACGGGCACGGTGGCGCGGCGGCTCCTGGAGGAGGCCGGCGTGGACGGCGTGCTCGCGGTCGACCGCGACGTCCGCTTCCTCGCCGCGCGCCCCGTGCCCGGGCTCGACCTCCTGGAGGCCGACGTCACCGCGCCGGACTTCTCCCCCGGCCGGTTCCGGCTGGTCCACGCGCGGTTCGTCCTGATGCACCTCCCCGACCACGAACGGCTGATCGGCCGGCTCGCCGACCTCGTCGAGCCCGGCGGGTACCTGGTGCTCGGCGACGCGATCGACCTCACGAGCGACCGGGCGCCCGGCAGCCCGTACACCGCGGCCATGCGCGCGATGTGGCGCGGACTGCGCACCACCATCGGCACCGACGTCTCCTGGGTCCCCTCCTACCCCGGCCTCCTGCGCACGGCGGGTCTCCTCCCCGTCGCCGCCGAGATCCACGTCCCGCCCCTCACGCCCGGCAGCGCCCTCAGCCGGTTCTGGGCCGACACCTGGGAACGCGGCAGGGCCGCGATGACCGCCACCGGCCTCGTCGACGACGCCGGGATCGACGAGGCGGTCGCCTATCTGGCCTCCGAGGAGTGCGCCGCCCTCTCCGCCGGCCTGCTCACCGTCTGGGGGCGCAAGCCCGGTGAGAGCTCCGGCTGACCGGCACGGCCCCGCTCCCCGCGGAACGGGCTTCGCCGCTCGGCGCCGTCAGCCGGCGGGACGGGCATCACGGATGGGTGCCGTCAGCCGGCGGGACGGGCTGCCCGGATCGGTGCCGCCGCCGTCAGCCGGCGCGACAGGCTTCCCGGATCGGCGCCCTCACTCGGCCCGGCGGCCCCGCAGCCAGACGTAGTCGACCGGCTGGACCTCGTTCCAGCCCGCGGCGAGGGCCGCGTCGACCGGGGCGAATCCGGCGCCGCGATAGCAGCCCAGGGCGGGGGCGTTGTCCGGGTGGACGCGCATGAAGACGTCGGCGTGCCCGGTGGCGAGCGCCCGGGAGAGGAGCGCGCGCACCAGCACGCGGCCGAGGCCCCGGCCGCGGACGTCGGGGGCGACGATGATCCGGGCGAGTTCGACCTCGTCCTCCTCGGCGTCGAGCCACAGTTCGCCGTAGCCGACGACGCCGTCCTCCCCGACGAGGACATGGGCCCGGACGTCGTCGTCACGCTGCCAGTCGGCGACGGTCTCCGGGGACACGGGGAAGTCCGGCCGCCCGCACCAGTGGACGACCTCCTCGGCGGAGACCGGCCAGCCCGCGACCGTGGCGGCGTGGGCAGGGGCGAAGGGCAGAAGGTCGGTCCGGGTCATGCGGGCGACCCTAGTCCGTCGTGGTCGTGGTCGTGGCGGATGCCTCGGTCGTCGTCGGGGTGCCGCGGTCGCCCGGGTGCCGGACGGCGCACAGGAATCCGATGCCGAGGGCGACGGCCATGCCGTAGAAGACCCACTGGTTGGCCTGGGCGAAGTCCATCTGGAGGGACGACATGGCGTCCCGGGTGGCCTCGGCGACCGGGCCCGTGCCGGAGGGCGGCGTGCCGTCTCCGTGCCCGGAGACGGAGTCCGTGATGCCGCGGGCGACCTGGTCCGCGACGGACGGGGCGACGCCCCTCGCCCGGAGGGTGTCCGTCACGTTCTCCGTCATCGCCCGGGACAGCAGGGTGCCGAAGACGGCCATGCCGACGCTCGCCGCGTAGTTCCGGACGGTCTGGGTGATGCCGGTGACCTCGCCGTACGAGGCGCCGATCGCCCGGTTGACCGCGTCCGTCGAGGCGGGTGCCAGGATGAAGCCGATGCCGGCGCCCGCGAGGGCCACGTAGGGCCACTGGTCGTGCATGGACAGGTCGGTCAGCTTGCCCGCCCACAGGGCGAAGCCGACGGCTCCCAGGATCGTCCCCGCCTTCAGGGCGGGGCGCGCGCCGCGCTTGTCGAGGATCCGGCCGCCCCACTGGGAGGCGAGCGCGAAGCCGACGAAGAAGTACAGCAGGAACAGCGCCGCCTGGTTGGGGGAGGCGCTCAGGGACACCTGGGCGTAGACGGACGAGAAGAAGAAGACGGGGACGAAGGCGAGCATCGCGAAGAACAGCACGGCCGAGTCGACCGCGAACGCCTTGTCCCGGAAGACCCGCAGGTCGATCAGGGGATGGCGGACGCCGCGCTCGTACCGCACGAACACGTACAGGATCACGAGGCCGCCGCCCACGCACAGCCAGGTCGCCCAGCTCCCCCAGCCCCAGGACCACGCCTGCTGGAAGCCGAGGACGCTCAGCCCCATCCCGGCGGCGACCATGACCGCGCCGGGCACGTCGAGGGTGCCGGGTCGGGGCCGGTCCGGGATGTGGGCGAGGGCGGTGAGGACCAGGGCGACGAGCGCCACCGGCACGTTGACCCAGAAGACGGCGCGCCAGGTCCACGAGGCCGTCAGCCAGCCGCCGAGCAGCGGCCCGACGGCGGTCAGCGCGCCGGAGATCCCGAAGAAGAGGGCGAGGGCCCTGCCTCGCCTCTCGACCGGGAAGACGGCCACGACCACGGCCAGCGCCGCGGGGAAGAGCAGGGCCGCGCCGAAGCCCTGCACGGCCCGGAAGGCGATGAGCCACGGCTGGGCGTAGTCACCGGAGGGGACGCAGCCGCAGAGGACCGAGGCGATCACGAAGACCAGCGTGCCGATGACGACGACGCGCCGCGGCCCGTACAGGTCGGCCAGCCGCCCGCCGAGGGCGAAGAACGCCGCCAGGGCGAGGAGGTAGGCGTTGACCACCCATTGCATGCCCGAGCTGGAGAGTCCCAGCTCGCGCACGATGTCGGGGGCGGCGATGGAGACGATGGTCTGGTCGATGAACGTCATCGCCACCGCGAACATCATCGCCGCGAGTGCCACTGTCTGGTTCGGGAGCCGCGCGCCCCGCTGTTCACCGGGGCTCGGCTGCGGACCAGGTTCCGTCCGGCTGCTCACCCTGCCCAGTGTGATCCGTTCCGCGTCGTCCCGCACGTCAGGTCGGCGCCGGGGGCGGCCTCTTCGCGCACGAGGGGGCCGCGCGGGTGAAGGGGGATGCGCACCGGATCACAGCAGGTCCGACCGGCTCCGGCCTCCTTCGTCCGCCTGTAGTCCCGTCCTGCGCAGCCGGCCCGCCATCCGTGCGGAGGCAGCTCGGGGAGCCTGCGCCGCCAGCGCCGACAGGAGCCCTTCCCAGGCATCGGTGAGTCCCGCGTCCACCGCCGACCGGTAGGCGACGACGGCATCCCGCAGCCTTCCCTGTTCCAGGTACAGAGCGCCCAGTGCGGAGTACGCCTCCGTGTCGCCGGCATCGCAGCCACGGAGGTAGGCGCGTTCGGCCGCGGCGGAGTCACCCGTGCCCTCGCGTACGCGGCCCAGCGCGGTCCAGGCGTCGGGCGCTCCGAGGGCGGCGGCCCGCAGGACCGCTCGCCGGGATCCGCCCCGGTCCCCCACCCGTTCCCGCATCCGGGACAGGGCCGCCCAGGCCGCGGGGAAGCCTCGGTCGGCCGCCTGATCCGCGGCGTGTTCCGCTCCCGGCCCGTTTCCCACGCTCTCCCGGTACCGAGCCAGGCGGATCCACGCCTCCACGTCACCGGCACGGGCAGCCTCCCGCGCGGCACGAGCGGCGCCGACCGCCTGGCCCCGTTCCGCGCGGACTTCGGCCAGCGCGCTCCAAGCCTGCGGATCGCCGGTGCGGGCCGCCTGCCCGGCGGCCGCCTCCGCGGCACCGCTGTCACCGTCCGCGTCCGCGAGCAGGGCCAGCACGCGCCACGCCGCGCCGACGCCCATGGCTGCCGCCTCGCGATGGGCGGCGGCCGCCCCCGACACGTCTCCCGCCCGATGCCGCAGCCGGGCGAGTACCGACCAGCCCTCGGGGTTCCCCACGCCGGCGCCGCCTGTGGCCGCTGCCAGGGCCGACCCGTGTTCTCCGAGTGTCCAGTGCAGCCGCACCAGATGCGCCCACGCCTCGCCGACGCCCGCGTCGGCCGCCCGCGTGGCGTGCTCCACCGCGTCGGCCGGGCGGCCCGCGCGTTCGGCGGCCTGTGCGAGACCGATGTGCCCCCAGCTGTCACCGGCACGCACCACGTGCTCGAACGCCGCGGCCGCCGCGGGACCGTGGGCCGCACGCATCCGGCCGAGCGTCCGCCACGCCTGCGTCCGCCCCGCCGCCGCCGCCTCCACGGCGACGGCGTCCGCGGCGGCCGGGTCCCCTGCGACCTCGCATATCCGGGCCATGGCCGACCAGGCCCACGCGTCCCCCGCGTCGGCAGCGCGACGGTACGCGTCGAAGGCGGCGCCGACGTCCCCGTCGGACTCACGCGCCACGGCGAGGGCCGCCCAGGACAAGGGGTCCGCGGCAGCGGTCTCCTCGGCGGCGGCCCGGCCGTCGGTGGTTTCGACCAGGACGGCCCAGGAGGCGCGGGCCCGTGCGTGGCCGCCCTCGGCCGCCTTCTCGTACAGTGCGGCGGCGCAGACGTAGCGGCGCCGCCGCTCGGCCGCCGCCGCGAGGGCATGGAGGTCGTCCGCGGTCCTGGCGTACACCGCCGCGCTCCAGAAACCGGCCGGTGGCGCCAGATGAGCCCTCACCCGGCGTATGTGCTGTTCCAGGTAGTCGTCCGGACGGTAGCTGTCGGGGTCGCCGACGTCCCTCGCGTACCGTTCCGCAATGAGCGGCACCGGACCGGCCGCTGCCGTGGTCAGCGTGCTGATCGCAGCCGGGAACCATTCCGCGCCCGCGGCCGCACGGGCGACGGAGTCCATGAACCCGGCCGCGGCCTCCTTCAGCATTCGGGCCGGCACGGCGCTCGCGTGGCCCAGCCGGCGCGCTTCGACGGCCGCCGTGAGCACGGCGTGCTCGGGGGCGGTGAACCACTGTCCCGGGCCCATGTCCCAGTGGCGGACGAGCTCCGGTCCGCCGGTGAGATGTTGCAGCACCCGATTGCCGGTCCCGGCGGCCCGGACGGCGGCGGCCAGGCGGGGGTCCCGGGCAGCCGCCGCGGCGACGGCCCGGGAGTCACCGGGCAGCGTGTCGGGCACCGTGATCCTGGGGTGGCGTCCCGTGAGCAGGGCCCGCACATGCGGGGCTTCGTCCCAGCCGTCCAGGCGCCGCTCCGTCAGTCGTCTCAGGTGGTCCGGCCACATGGTGCCCACCACGGCCAGTGGTGCGACCTGATCGAGCAGCCGGCTCAGCCCTCTGGCGGCCCGCTCGCCCGGGGCCCCGTCCAGATACCGCTGGGTCTCGTCGAGCCAGAGCACGGTGCGCGGGCCGACGAGCGACGCCTCTGCCCAGGCGGACAGCTCCTCGGCGTCCGCCGGACGCGCCAGGGGCCAGTCGGGCAGGGTGCCCGTCACCGCCTCGTAGAGAGCACGGGTCTTGCCGCTCGCGGAGCTGCCCACCGTCAGGACGAACGACGCGTCGTTCCTGGACGCCGCGCGTGCCAGGAGCTGCCGCAAGGTCTGGTCGTGGGGGCGTGGGAGGTACTCGGTCGGCGGGAGTTCGGCGCTCTCGTCGAAGCCTGGTGCGGGGCGGACTCCCAGGCGTTCGGGGCCCCACTGGGCGGCGGTGCGGTGCGTGACCTCGCTGTCAGCCATGCGCGCGCAGGACCTCCCGGCCGAGGAACTCGATGGCCCGGTCCACCGTGGGAAAGGTGGGGAAGACCCTGATCAGTCCCGTGAGCCGCAACGGCTTGAACACCTCGTCGGACCGGGCGACGAATGCCAGCGCGCCGGAGTGGGCACGAACGCGGACCAGCCCGCCCTTGAGAACCGCCAGCCCCGTCGAGTCGAGGAAGACGACGTCCGTCAGGTCGACCACCAGGAAGTACCGTCCCTGGTTCACCAGGTCGACCAGTATCTCTCGCATGGACGACGCGTTGTAGACGTCCAGTTCCGGCGCGGAGGTCACCAGACTGATGGTCTCGGTCAGGTGCTCGTAGAAGTATCCGTCCCGCCCGACGACACGGGTCTCGGCACCCATGGCCTCCCTGGCGAGCCGCTGCCGGGCCCGCCCTTCCAGGGCCGTGCGCCGCTGCTCGACGGTCTCCTCCGCGTAGTCACCGACCATCCTCTCCACGGCGCTCGGCACACTGTCATGAACGCGGAAGATCCAGTGCAGGCCGGCCCCGGTGAAATCGAGGCGCGCCCGGGTGTCGCTGATGACCAGGGAGATCGTTCCCCCGCGGCGTTGCACGTTCTCGAGAGCCTCGACCAGGACGCCCAGGCCCTTCCTGTCGACGCGGGCCAGGCCACTGAGGTCGACGACCAGCAGCAGCCTCCCCTCCTCCGCCAACCGGGCCAGCACCCTGCGCAGTTCCGGAGAGGAGTCGAGGCGGGGTACGCCCTCCGGATCGTCGCTGTCCACCCGCACGACGGTGACGCCGCCCTCGTGCCCCTCGTACGAAACCCTCAGCTGCACCAGGCCCCCCTTGGTCTCGGACTCTTCAGGATCCTCCCGGCCGGCCCCCCTCTACCCGGGGGTGAGGGCCACGCGGGCCGCGTCCAGGAACGTCTGCTGGGCCGGCGCGTGTTGCGTGTCCGGAGCACCGGAGGCGAGGGAGTTCCGCAGCGCCTGTGCCGCCGCCGTGACGAGGTCCGGCCCTTCCAGACGTACGACATTGAGGGCCTCTCCCACCGCGGCCATCGCCGCGTCGTACTCCCTCCGGCGCGGCGTCTCGTCCGCCCTGCCCAGGGCGCTCTGCCAAGCCGCCCCCGCCAGTCGAGCGCTGTCCGTACGGCCCAGGAACGTCACGTACGCCGCCCGCCGCACCGCCCTCTGGTTCGCCAGCGCCTGCTCCGTGAGCGTCCGGCGGGACACGTCCAACTGTGCCGTGGCCTGGAGCTGTCCCGCGTCCCATGCTGCGGCCGCCTGTTGTCTGCCCGCCTCCCAGGCCGCAGCGGCCTGCCGCTCCCCCGCCGCCCACGCGGCCGCCGCCTGCCGCTTGGCTGCGGCGAGGGCGAACACCCCGGTCAGCGCTCCGCCGCCGATCGCGGCCCCCGCGGCGACGAGCGCCGTCAGCACGGCGTCGTTCACGTCGGACGCCCGGCGTCCCGCTCCGCTCGCACATCCTGCATCTGCCCGCTCCTCCGCAAGCCCGACGGTGGTGTAGGTCCCTCATTCTGCCCAGCCGGACCCGCGGGAACCCGTGCCGTCGCCCCGGAATCGGGCACGACCCGGTCCCCCCCTCCGGAGGAGGGCGGCCGGCGTGAGCGACACGGAGGCCCGCACGGTACCGCCGGATCATGACCGAAAGGGACAACTCCGGCGGCTGTCCGTCAGACGTGGAGGCCCACACGGTGCGGTCGTGACGAGAGGCCATGGCGGTTTGGCGCATGCGATCACGTCGAACTATGGTGTCCCACCACATACGCGCCTGACCTGCGGCTTCCTACGGTGTGGCGACACCGAATCGTCCCCCGTACCTGCCTGGAAGTGGTGCTCATGGCCGCCGCAAGAACCGCTCCGACACCCCCCGGATCCCTGAAGCGCATCGTCGCCGCCAGCCTGATCGGAACCACCATCGAGTGGTACGACTTCTTCCTGTACGGCTCCGCCGCGGCGCTCGTGTTCAACAAGCTGTTCTTCCCCGAGTCGGATCCGCTGGTCGGGACGCTGCTGTCGTTCCTGACGTACGCGGTCGGGTTCGCGGCCCGGCCGCTCGGGGCGCTGGTGTTCGGGCACTACGGCGACCGGCTCGGGCGCAAGAAGCTGCTGGTGCTGAGCCTGCTGCTGATGGGCGGTGCGACGTTCGCGATCGGCCTGCTGCCGACGCACGCGACGGTGGGGTCGGCCGCTCCGGTGCTGCTGACGGTGCTGCGGCTGGTGCAGGGCTTCGCGCTCGGCGGCGAGTGGGGCGGGGCCGTCCTGCTCGTCTCGGAGCACGGGGACGCCCGGCGGCGCGGGTTCTGGGCCTCGTGGCCGCAGACCGGGGCGCCGGCGGGCCAGTTGCTGGCGACCGGTGTGCTGTCCGCGCTGACCGCGCTGCTCTCCGACGCCGCGTTCGCCTCGTGGGGCTGGCGCGTCCCGTTCCTGCTGTCGGGCGTGCTGGTGATCGTGGGGCTGTGGATCCGGCTGTCGGTCGACGAGTCCCCGGTCTTCAAGGCGGCGCTGGCCGCCGCCGAGGAGCGCAAGGCCGTCGCCGGACAGGTGGAGAAGATGCCGCTGGTGGCGGTCCTCCGGCACCACTGGCGGGACGTGCTGATCGCGATGGGCGCCCGCATGGCGGAGAACATCTCCTACTACGTGATCACCGCGTTCATCCTCGTCTACGCCACCACCCAGGTCGGTCTGAGCAAGCAGACCGCCCTGAACTCCGTCCTCATCGCCTCCGCCGTCCACTTCGCGGTGATCCCCCTCTGGGGCGCGCTGTCGGACCGGATCGGGCGGCGGCCCGTGTACCTGATCGGCGCCGTCGGCGTCGGTGCCTGGATGTTCCCCTTCTTCGCCCTGATCGACCGGGGCACCTTCGGTTCGCTGCTGCTCGCCGTGACCGTCGGCCTGGTGCTGCACGGGGCCATGTACGCGCCGCAGGCGGCGTTCTTCTCGGAGATGTTCGCGACCCGGATGCGCTACTCCGGGGCCTCCATCGGCGCCCAGTTCTCCTCCGTGGCCGCCGGCGCCCCCGCCCCGCTCATCGCGACGGCCCTGCTCGCCGACTACGACAGCTCGACCCCGATCGCCCTGTACGTGATCGCCGCCGCGCTGCTCACGGTCATCGCCCTGGCCTGCGCCCACGAGACCCGGAACCGGGACCTCGGCGACATCGCCGAGGACGCCGCTCCCGCCGACCGGGTCCGCGCCGACGCCTGACCCCGGCCGGACCGGCCGCCACCGAGGCCCCGTGCCCCGCTCGTGACGAGCGGGGCACGGGGCCTTCCGGCGTCAGGCCCCGGTGACCGCCGCCGACATCGCGTGGAGGCGCAGGGCCAGCTGGATCTCCAGGGCGCGGGACGGGGACTGCCAGTCGGGGCCGAGGAGCCGGCCCACGCGCTCCAGGCGCTGGGCCACCGTGTTGACGTGCACGTGGAGGGCGTCCTTGGTCCGGGCGGGGCTCATGCCGCTGGCGAAGTAGGCGTCGAGGGTGCGCACGAGGTCGGTGCCGCGGCGCAGGTCGTAGGCGACGACCTGGCCGACGGTGCGGTCGACGAAGCCGTCGATGTCCCGGCCGTCGGCGAGCAGCAGGCCGAGGAAGCCCAGGTCCTCGGCGGCCGCGCCCTGCCCGGAGCGGTGCAGGAGGCGGAGCGCGTCGAGGCAGCGACGGGCCTCCTCGTACGCCACGGCCACCTGGTCCGGGTGGTCGAGCACGGCGCGTACGGGTGCGGAGGCGCCGACGGTGACCGGTTCGCGCAGGGTGCCGCCGAGGTTCCTGGCGGTCTGCCGGGCGAGGTCGGCGGCGCTCTCGCCGGGTCCCAGCGGGAGCAGCAGGACCGCGCCGCCCTCGCGGGCCGAGGCGAGTCCGTGGCGGGTGGCGGCGAGGTGGGAGGCGGCCGACCACAGGCGCTGGCGGTCGGCGCTCTCGCGGCGGCCGCCGTCGGTGTCGGTGGCCTCGCCGGTGCGGTCGATCCGGGCGGCGAGCACGACGTGCGGTGCCTCACTGTCGGTACGGAGGCGGGCGGCGCGCTCGCGCAGGAGGCGGCGGTCGCGGTCGGGGGCGTCGAGCAGGTCGTCGAGGAGTTCGCCGCGGACGCGCTGTTCGGCCTCTCCGGCGGAGCGGCGGGCGAGCAGCAGCAGGGAGGTGACGAGGGCGGCGCGCTCCAGGGTGCGCTGGTCGACGGGGTCGAGCGCGGGCTGCCCGCGCAGGACGAGGGCGCCCAGGGTCTCGCCGCCGGCGGAGACCGCGGCGACCCAGTCGTCGCCCTCGCGGACCGCGTGGCCCTCGGCCCGGCGGGCCGATCCGGCGTCCGCGCCGGTGAACTCGACGGTGCCGCCGAGGACCTCGGAGACGGCTTCGGCCACGTCGTGGACGCCGCCGCCGTGCAGGACCAGCTCGGAGAGCCGGTCGTGCACCTCCGAGGCCCGCTCGATGACGGCGCTGTGCTCGCGGATGATGTCGTTGGCGCGCTCCAGCTCCGACAGGGCCGTGCGGGTCTCGGCGAGGAGGTTGGCGGTGTCGATGGCGACGGCGGCGTGGGCGGCGAACGAGCCGAGCAGCGCGACCTGCTCGCGTTCGAAGACCCGGGCCCTGCGGTCGGCGGCGAACAGGACGCCGATGATCTGGCTGCCGAGGCTGAGCGGGACGCCGAGGATGGCGACGAGGCCCTCGTCGCGGACGGCCGCGTCGATGGTGCGGGTGTGCTGGAAGCGCGGGTCCTCGAAGTAGTCCTCGGTGACGTAGGGCCGGGCGGTCTGGGCGACGAGGCCGCCGAGCCCCTCCCCCATGCCCAGCCGGACCTGCTGGAAGCGGGCGGAGACCGAGCCCTCGGTGACGCGCATGTAGGTGTCGCCGGCCGCCGGGTCGTTGAGGCTCAGGTAGGCGACCTCGGTGCCGAGGAGCGAGCGGGCCCGCTGCACGATGGCGCGGAGCACGGCGTCGAGGTCGCGGAGTCCCGCGAGGTCGTGGGCGGTGGCGAAGAGCGCGGACAGCTCCGCCTCGCGGCGCCGCCGCCCCTCCAGCTCGGCCCGGACGCGCAGGGCGAGCTGCTTGGCCTCTTCGAGGCCGGCCAGCTCCTCGGGGCCGGCGCCGCCCGCGCGGGCGAGCAGCACCGGCCGGTCGTAGGCCTCCGTCGCGGCTCCCCGGGCGAGGAGTTCCAGGTAGGAGACGTGTTCATGGGACATGGACACAGGGATACCTGCCGTACCTGGGGTCGCACCAGCCCTGTGGACGACCTGTCCGGGGACGCGGGATGCGCTCAGTGCGCGGTCCATCCGCCGTCGAGGGTGAGGGAGGTGCCGGTGACGAAGGACGCCTGGGGGGCGCAGAGGTAGAGGACCGCCTCGGCGACCTCCGCCGGTTCGATGAGCCGCTTGAGGGCTGAGTCCTTGAGCAGGACCTCCGTGAGGACCCGCTCGGGCGGGATGCCGTGGGCGGCGGCCTGGTCGGCGATCTGCCGTTCGACGAGCGGGGTGCGGACGTAGCCGGGACTGACGCAGTTGGAGGTGACCCCGTGCGGGGCCCCTTCGAGGGCCGCGGTCTTGGAGAGCCCCTCCAGGCCGTGCTTGGCGGCCACGTAGGCCGATTTGAAGGCGGAGGCGCGCAGCCCGTGGACCGAGGAGATGTTGACGATCCGGCCCCAGCCCTGGCGGTACATGTGGGGCAGGGCGCCTCTGATGAGCCGGAACGGCGCTTCCAGCATCACCGTGAGCACGGTGTGGAAGACGTCCGGCGGGTACTCCTCGATGGGGCGGACGAGCTGGAGTCCGGCGTTGTTGACGAGGATGTCGGCGCCGTCGGCGGCCGCTTCGGCGGCGTCGAGGTCGGTGAGGTCGAGGTGCCGGGGGTCGAGGATCCCGGGGAGCGGCGCGGCCTCGTCGGCGAGGGTCTCCAGCCCCTCGGCGGCCCGGTCGACGGCTCTGACCCGGGCGCCGGCGGCGGCGAGCCGCAGCGCGCAGGCGCGCCCGATGCCGCCGGCCGCGCCGGTGACGAGCGCGGTGCGGCCGGTGAGGTCGAGGGCGAGTCCGGCCGCGTCGGGCAGGGGTGCGGCGGGGTCGGTGCCGGGGGCGGTGAGAGGGGCGCTCATGTTCCGCACCCTATGAACGGCTCTCCCCCGCACCGATGTGTGCTCGGCCCATATTTCAGCTGGTCGCTGTGGTGCGGAACCATGTGGGTTCGTCGGCGAGCGCCTTCTCGATGCGGAGGTACGAGAAGCGCTTCATCTCCGGCAGGGCGTCCACCTCGAACCAGCCGACCTCGGTGGACTCGTCGTCGTTGACCCGGGCCTCGCCGCCCACGGCGCGGCAGCGGAAGGACACGTCCATGAACTGGCAGACGTCGCCGTTGGGGTAGACGACGGGCTTGCGGAGGGTCTCGACGAGCAGGACGCGCTCGACCTCGCAGCGGACGGCCGTCTCCTCGAACACCTCGCGGACCGCGCAGTCGGCGGGCTGCTCGCCGGGGTCGACGATGCCGCCGATGACCGCCCAGACACCGTTGTCGGACCGTCGGCCGAGCAGCACCCGGCCACGGTCGTCGAGGACCACGGCGCTCACCCCGGGCAGGAAGAGGAGCTGGTGGCCGGCGGTCTCGCGCAGGGCCCGGATGAAGTCAGGGGTAGCCATGGAGCGACCCTAGATCATCTGCCATCCCGGCCCGGTCCGCGAGGGGTGTGCCCGACGGCGCACCCCTCGGCGCTCGCCGTGGGCTCCCCGGCGCCGGTCCGCCGGGGGCCGGAGCTCACTCCGCCGGCGCGCGCCGGGCGCGTACCGCACGGAACGCCGCCCAGCCGATGCCGACGGCCGCCAGGGCCGCGAGCAGGGCTTCGGGGAGGGTGCCCATCCGCGTGGCCGGGGTGAGGGAGGAGCGCAGCGGCACCTTCTCCACCAGGACGTCCGGGGTGAACATCTTCGTCTGCGCGACGATCTCGCCGTCGGGGCGGATGACGGCGCTGACGCCGCTGGTGACCGGGACGACCACCGACCGGCTGTGCTCGACGGCCCGCACACGGGACATCGCCAGCTGCTGGTAGGTCATCTCGCTGCGGCCGAAGGTGGCGTTGTTGCTGGGGACGGTGATGAGCTGCGCGCCGTGGGTGACGGTGTCGCGGACCGCCCAGTCGAAGGCGGCCTCGTAGCAGGTGGCGAGGCCGACCCGGGTGCCCGCCAGGTCGAAGACGCCGACCTTCGTGCCGGCGCCGAAGTCGCGGCTGACCCGGTCGACGTTGCTGTTGAAGAGGCGTACGAAGGACCGCATCGGGATGTACTCGCCGAACGGCTGGACGTGCCGCTTGTCGTACGTGGCGACCGGCCCGCGCTGCGGGTCCCACTGGATGAGGGTGTTGCGGAGCTTGCCGGTCTCGGGGGTGACGACGGCGCCGATGACGGTCGGCGCGCCGATCGCCCGGACGGCGCCGTCGATGACGTCGGCCGCGTCGGCGTTGGCGTACGGGTCGATGTCGGAGGAGTTCTCCGGCCACAGGACGAAGTCGGGCTGCGGCGCGCGGCCCGCGGCGACGTCCGCGGCCAGCTCCCGGGTGCGGGCGACGTGGTTGTCGAGGACGGCGCGGCGCTGGGAGTTGAAGTCGAGGCCGAGCCGGGGCACGTTGCCCTGGACGGCCGCGACGGTGGCGGTGCCGTCCTCGGCCGAGTCGTCGACCAGCGGAAGGGCGGCGAGGGCGCCCGTCACGGGCAGCAGGACGGAGAGCGCCGCGGCCGCGAGCGGGCCGCGCGGGACGGCTCCGGTGGCGCGGTGGGCGCGCAGCAGGCGGTACGCCTCGTACAGGCCGAAGCCGCACAGGGCGACGGCGAAGCCGAGCACCGGCGTGCCGCCGACGGCGGCCAGCGGCAGGAAGAGGCCGTCGGCCTGCCCGAAGGCGATCTTGCCCCAGGGGAAGCCGCCGAAGGGCACGCGCGCACGGGCCCCCTCGGCCAGGATCCACACCCCGGCGGCGAAGAAGGGCCACCAGGGCAGCCGCGACACCGCCGCGATGCCGAGTCCGGCGGCGGCCACGAACAGCGCCTCGACGGCGGCGAGCGCGAGCCACGGCCCGGGGCCGACCTCCTCGCCGGTCCAGATCAGGAGCGGCAGCAGGAAGCCGAGGCCGGCCAGGTAGCCGAGTCCGAAGCCGGCCCGCGGTCGGCGGCCCCGCAGGACCCAGCCCAGCAGGGCGAAGGCGGGCGGCGCGAGCCACCACAGGGGGCGGGGCGGGAAGCTGAGGAAGAGCAGCAGGCCGGACAGGACGGCCGCTCCGGGCCGTACGAACCGCCGCAACCGGGAACCCGGAGTGGGTGCGGTTCCGGCTCCGGACGCGTCGACGGGGGTGATGGTGGCGCTCACCTTGCGGAGTCTACGGGGCGTCCCTGTCATCGGACCGTCCGGTCCGACCTCCGACCTGCGGCGGAGCGGGAACCGCGGGCGGCCGGGCCGGTGCGCCGGGGGACGGGTGTCAGACGCCCGTCGGGGCGGGCGGGCCGGGAGGGGCGGAGCGTCGGAGGAGGTCGCGGATCGCCTGGACGGCGGACTCGGCGTCGTCGACGGTGACCGTGAAGGTGCGCCCGTCGCCGAGGCGCAGGACGAGGCCCTCGCCCCGCCGGACGACGACGGCCGTGCCGATCTCCGGACGCCAGCGGTATCCCCAGCCGCCCCACTGGCGCGGGGTGACGCTCGGGGCGAAGTCGGCGCCCACGATGTGCGAGAGCAGGATGCGCCGGCGGGGCACGCCGATGTGGCCGCAGCGGACCTCCATGGCCCGGGCGTCGACCTTCACGGCGACGTGGACGAAGGCGAGGGTGCCGAAGAGGACGAGCAGTCCGGCCGCGACGCAGCCGACGACCGCCATCAGGAGGGCCGCGATGCCCGAGGTCCAGGCGGATTCGACGGCGATGGTGATGCCGAGGGCCATGCAGGCGGCGCCGGCGACGGCGGCGACCCACTGGAGGCGGTTGGTGGCGCGCCCGGTCCAGACGGCGGGGATCAGCTCGTCCGCGGGCCGGGGTCGGTGGTGCTCCCTCATACAGGGAGAGTACCCAGGTTCGTCCGGGACAGCGCGGCGGAGCGGGGTCGCCCCCTCACGCTCAGTGAGCTGCGGCGGTGGCCGCGAGGAGGCGGCCCTCGGTGTAGGTGAGGGCGGTGGCCGGGAGGGTTCCGGGGCGGCCGCTGAGGAGCACGGAGAGATGGCCGGTGGGGTCCGCGTCGGGCGCCGGTTCGGCGCCGACGCGGCGGAGCGCCTGCGCGGCGACCGCGTCGGCGGAGCCGTGGAAGACGATCGGCGGCAGCCCGTCGTGGCGCCGGGCCTCCAGTGCGGCGAGGACCCGGTCCTCGACCAGTTCGTAGTGGGTGCAGCCGAGGACGACGGCGCGGACGTCGGCCGGCGTGAGGGCGGCCGCGGCGGCCACGGCGCGGTCGACGGCGTCCCGGTCGGCGTGCTCCACGGCGTCGGCGAGGCCGGGGCAGGGCACCTCGGTGACGTCGGCGCCGTCGGCGAAGTCGCGGATGAGTCCGCGCTGGTAGGCGCTGCCGGTGGTGGCAGGGGTGGCCCAGATGGCGACCTTGCCGCCGGCCGCGGCGGCCGGCTTGATCGCGGGCACGGTCCCGATGACCGGGATGTCCGGTTCGAGGGCGGCGCGCAGGGCGGGCAGGGCGTGCACGGTCGCGGTGTTGCACGCCACGATCAGCGCCTGCGGGCGGTGCTCGGCGGCGGCGAGGGCGACGGCGAGCGCGCGCCCGGTGAGGTCCTCGGGGGTACGCGGACCCCACGGCATGCCGTCGGGGTCGTTGGAGAGGAGCAGATCCGCGTCCGGCCGGAGCCTGCGGACCGCGGCCGCCGCCGGGAGGAGGCCGATTCCGGAGTCCATGAGCGCGATCTTCACCCGGTCACCCTAGCCGATGAGCCTCGTACCCCCTTCGATCTGGGGCAGACTGCCGCGAATGAGCACCCTCGCCTGGTTCGCCGTCGGTTCCCTCGCCGTCTGGGTCTGGCTGCTGCTGGGCCAGGGCTTCTTCTGGCGCACGGACCAGCGTCTGCCGGCGACGGGGGGCGGGCCCGGCACCGGGCCGGCGCGGGACGGGACGAGCGGCCCCGGCGGACCCGGACCGTGGCCGCGGGTCGCGGTCCTCGTCCCGGCGCGCGACGAGGCCGACGTGCTCCCCCTGAGCCTGCCGTCCCTCCTCGCCCAGGACTATCCGGGCCCGGCCGAGATCGTCCTCGTCGACGACGGGAGCACCGACGGCACCGGCCGGCTCGCCGAGGAGCTGGCCGGCCGGCACGGCGGGCTCCCGCTGACCGTGGTCCGGCCCGGGGAGCCGGAGCCGGGCTGGACGGGCAAGCTGTGGGCGCTGCGGCACGGCCTGACGGTGGCCCGCTCGCGCGAGCCCGGTCCGGAGTACCTGCTCCTGACCGACGCCGACATCGCCCACGGGCCGGGGAGTCTGCGCCTCCTCGTCTCGGCGGCCGTGACCGGCGACCTGGACCTCGTGTCCCAGATGGCCCGGCTCCGGGTCGACAGCGGCTGGGAGCGGCTGGTCGTCCCGGCGTTCGTCTACTTCTTCGCCCAGCTCTATCCCTTCCGCTGGATCAACCGCGCCCGTCCTCGGGCCACGGCGGCGGCGGGCGGCTGCGTCCTGCTGCGCACGGAGACGGCGGTGGCGGCGGGCGTCCCCGACGCCGTGCGGGGGGCCGTGATCGACGACGTCTCGCTCGCCCGCGCCGTACGCCGCAGCGGTGGCCGCGTGTGGCTGGGGCTCGCCGACCACGTCGACAGCGTCCGCCCCTACCAGGGCCTCGGGGAGCTGTGGCGCATGGTGTCGCGCAGCGCGTACGCCCAGCTGCGCCACAGCCCCCTGCTCCTCGCGGGGACGGTGGCGGGCCTCGCCCTGGTCTACCTCCTCCCGCCGGCGGCGCTCGTGGCCGGGGCGGCGAGCGGCGACGCCCCGGCCGCCTGGGCGGGCGGCGCGGCCTGGGCCGTGATGGCGGGCACGTACGTCCCGATGCTCCGCTACTACCGCCGGCCGCCGTGGACGGCGGTCACCCTTCCCTTCACCGCGCTCCTCTACCTCCTCATGACCGTCGACTCCGCGGTGCAGCACCACCGCGGCCGGGGCGCGGCCTGGAAGGGGCGCACCTACTCCGCCGACCACCTGGCGCAGCCGGGCGAGTAGCGGCGGCCGGGTCCGTGCCGGAGCGCCGCGCGGGGCCGGCGGGGGCGCCCCGGGGTGGTCCGCTACGGCTCCGCCGGGAGCCGTTCGACCGCGACGAGGGCCGCGTCGTCCCCGAGGTGGCCGCCCGCGTACGCCTGGAGGTCGGCCCGGAGACGGCCGAGGAGCGTGGGCGGATCGTCCCGGGCCCAGGCCGCGAGCCGCTCGGCCAGGGGGTAGAAGGCACGGGTGCGGTCACGGGCCTCGATCACCCCGTCGGTGTAGAGGAGGAGGACGTCCCCGACTCCGAAGGGGAAGGTCTCCACGGTGACGTCGGGCGCCAGGACGTCCGAGAGTCCCAGCGGGGGGCTCGCGTCGGCGGCGTCCAGGGGGATGACCCGGCCCTCCCGGAGGAGCAGCGGCGGCGGGTGGCCGCAGTTCACCAGCCGCACCACCGGCTCGTCGTCGGGGACGTCGAGCACCAGCGCGGTGACGAAGGCCTCGGCGGTGTCGTCGTCGGCCCCGGGCGCGTCCCCGTCGTCGCTCTCCGACCCGACACCCGCCTCCAGATACCCGACGAGTTCGGGCAGGTCCGGCTCGCGGCGGGCGGTGACCCGGAAGGCGCCCAGCACGAGCGACGCCTCGCTGATGGCGTCCAGGCCCTTGCCGCGCGCGTCGCCGATGAGCAGCCGGGTCCCCTTCGCCGTGCGCGCCGCCGCGTACAGGTCGCCGCCCATCTGCGCCTCCTCCTCCGCCGCGAGGTAGACGGAGGCGATGCGCAGGGGTCCGGCCCGGGGCGGAAGCGGCCGCAGGACCACGCTCTGGGCGGCGTGCGCGATCGACCGCAGCCTCGACATCCGGTTCTCGTCCCGTTCCCGCAGTGCCGAGAAGAACGTGGCGATGACGGAGATCAGGACGAGCGCCACGATCTGGTAGGTGTGGTTGAGGTCCGTGATGCTCGTCCGCGCCAACGCGACCACCGTCTGCGCCGCGACCGCCACCGCTCCCACGAACGCCGTCGTCCTCGGTCCCGCGAACGACGCCGTCACCGCCGGCGCGGCGATCAGGAACGGCCCCAGGTGCACCTCCGGCGGCACCAGCACGTCCACCGTGGTGACCGCCGCGATGAGCGCGAACGGCACCGCGAGCAGCAGCCGCCCTCCGCGCCGGGAGAGGCGCGGAGCGGCGTCGCTGCGGCGGAGACCCATGGAAAAGGCATACCTCAGGTCACCGGCCGTGTCCTGTCGCCCCGCCCCGCCGGTGGGCTCCGGGCCCCGGGCCCACCGCCCGGGGCCCACCCGCGGGAAGCAGTCGGGACCCCTCGATCTCATGTGCCGACGCCGTTGGGGCAGCGGCCTGTCGACCGTGTCCGGAGCCGCGGGCTTGACCGTCGGCCTGCCCGGCGAGGGTCGTGCCTCTGGGGGAGCGGGCGCGGGCGAGCGGGGACCACGCCGCCGCGCTGCAGTCGCTGTGCGACCAGGGGTACTGGGAGCACCGGGCCGGCGGCACGAAGGCGGCGCTCCGCTCCTTCCGGGCGATGGAGCAGGAGGCGGTACGGCGTTTCGGCACGGGGCACACGCTCGCGGACACCGCGCGGACGCGGTACGCCGAGCTGGCCGACGACCTGCCGTTCGGCTCGCCGGGCGGGCGGGCGGCGGTGACGTCCCTGCTGCACGCCGCGGTGGACGTCGCGGAGGCCGGGGACGCGGTTCGGGCGGAGCGGCTGTACGGGAAGGCGGCCGAACGGGCGGTCGAGGTGTGCGGTCCGGCGGGCGGGGAACGGCTGACCGCCCTGGTGGGCGTCGCCGAGCAGCGGGTGCGGGCGGGTGCCCGGGCGGCGGCCGCGGCGCCCCCGAAGGCGTACGTGCACGGGACGGCGGAGGCGCTGGGCGGCCGGCGCACGCCGGAGCGCGCCTGGAGCGCGGACGGGAAGGAGACCTGGTTCGGGCCGTACCGGGCCCTGGAGGAGGTGGGGCGCGGCGGATACGGGAGGGTGCTCCTGGGTCAGGACGCCGACGGGGCCTCGTGACGGTGAAGATCCTCCTCCGCATCTGGCCGACGAGCGGGGCAAGCGCACCGGGGCTTCGCCGACCCGTACCGGTTCGCGGCTCCGGAGCAGCTGAGGGGCGGGGAACTGACGTGCGCGGCGGACGTGTTCGCACTGGGGACGACGCTGGTGTGGCTGGCGCGGGGACGGGGGCCGTGGGGCGGGGACGAACCGCTGTCCGTGGCGTGGCACATCTGCGAGACCGAACCCGACCTGACGGACCTGCCCGCCGGCTTCGCCGCCGTGGTCGCCCGCCGCCTCGCCAGGAAGCCCGCCGAGCGCCCCGCGCCCACGGAGATCGCCCGCGTCCTCGCACCGGACGGTTCGGGGGCGCCGCGCCTCTCCCTCGCACCGCACACCCGTGATGTCGTCCGCACCCAGGCCGAGTTGCCCGCGACTCGGCGCCTGACGGTCCGTGAGACCGTCGCGGAGGAGGAGTGGACGACGGTCGACCCCGCCGAGTGACGCACGGGGACGGCGGGTCCGGGCACGGTATTGCGCGGCGGTGCGCGAGAGCGTTCGGGGGGCGGTCGCCGGGTGGCGACGAAGCGTTCTCGACATGGTCGTCCAAGTGCCTTCCGATACGCATTCTTTGACGCCGCGTCCGGCGCGGGCCACTCGCCGCCGGACCCCGGGGCGCGAGCGGTTCCGGCATCGCCGGGGACGTCAGGATCCGCGCGGCGCTCGGGTGTTCATGATCCTTGAAGGACGGCCGCGCGGCCGGAGCGAAGATCCTTGCCGACACCCGGCCGAGAAAGACACAAGTGAAGACGGGATAAAAGAAAGAGGAACCGCGCGGCGGGGAGAGGCGTGGACCTCGGCCCAGGGGCGCGCACGCGCGACCCGGCCCGGACGGAACCCCCCGCACCCTCCGCACGCGACGGCCCCCCGCCGGCGCATACGCCGGGCACCTGGCCTGGGAATCGGCCGGACACTGCTCTCCCCCGGCCACGCGGCGCCCAAACCCCGTACAGCCCCGCGGATACGCCGCTGCGAGGGGAACACGAAATCCTCACTCCCTCCGTGATCGCGTGACCACCATGCGTATACGGAACGGCGGGGAAAGGGAAAGCGAGCCCAGTTACCTTCAGTAATCGGATGATAGACACCTGGTGGCGGGGGCGAGGGATTGAAGAGGCCGCCCGGAAGAGCGTCTTTCGGATGTCGGCTCGGGGCCTGGCCGACACTTCTCGTTAACCAGGGAGCGCGGGCCGGGGAAAACCCTTGGCGTTAACACCGGCTTAACGACGTTTCGGCAGGTCAGGCGGGCAAAACCAGCGTAAAACGGATAACCGCAAGATGGGGGCTCCCCAACCAGCACATCGTGGGCTTAACTTATGTGCCATGACCTCCCCCCGCTCCACCTATGGAGGCGGTTACCACACCGCGCCGTCCTTCCCGGACACCCCCATCTACGACTCCCTGGTCGCGGAGCGGGGCACGCCTCAGATCGCCCCGATCCGAGTGCCCGCCGCCTACGACACCGGCAGCGGCTTCTCCGGAAGCAGCTCGTACCTGCCGGCCCTCCCGTCGGCGCTGCCCGCCCTCCCGGCGGCGCCCAGCCCGCACCCCGCCCCCGCGTACGGCGGCGGTTACGGCTACCCCCAGCCCTCGCAGCAGATGGCCCCCGTTCCGCTGCAGCACGCGCCCACGCCGTACATCCCGCAGCAGCCCGTCGCCCCGCGCGGCTACCAGCCGGGGCAGTACCCGCAGCAGGCGCGTCCGGCGCCCGTGGGGTACGAGGCGATGCGCCCGGCGGCTCCCCGGCCCGCGCCGGTGCCGTCCCCCGCGCCGTACGACGACCCGTACAACCGCCCCTACCAGGGCGGGGGTTACTGACCGGCCCCGCCCACCGGCCGACGACGGCCGGAGCGGCTGGCAGGATGACGGCATGCCCACTCCTGTTCTCCGCTCCGTCCACGTCCACCCGGTGAAGGCCATGCGCGCGCTGGCGCCCATGGAGGCCGAGGTGCAGCCCTGGGGGCTGGCCGGAGACCGCCGCTGGGCGGTCGTCGACGCCGGCGGGAAGGTCGTGACCCAGCGCCGTCACCCCCGGATGGCGCTGGCCACCGCCGAGCTGCTGCCGGACGGCGCGATCGCGCTGTCCGCTCCCGGCCACGCGACGCTGACGGTCGAGGTTCCGCACCCCTCGGCCACCGTCACGGTGGAGATCTTCGACTCGTTCGTGGAGGCCGTCCCCGCCGGCGAGGCCGCCGCCGCGTGGCTCTCGGCGTACCTCGGGTCGGAGGCCACGCTCGTGCACATGGACGCGCCCGAACACCGGCGCCCGGTCGACCCCGCGTACGCGCTCCCCGGCGAGACGGTCAGCTTCGCCGACGGGTACCCCCTGCTCATCGCCGCCACCTCCTCGCTCGACGCGCTGAACTCCCTGATCGCCCAGGGGGACCATGCCGACGAGGGCCCGCTGCCCATGAACCGGTTCCGCCCCAACCTGGTCGTCGAGGGGACCGTGCCCTGGGCCGAGGACGGCTGGACCCGGCTCGCGGTCGGCGAGGTCACCTTCCGCGTCGCCAGGCCCTGCGGTCGCTGCGTCGTCACGACGACGAACCAGTTCACCGCCGAGCGGGGCAAGGAACCGCTGCGGACCCTGGCCCGGCACCGCACGCAGGCCGGCAAGGTCATCTTCGGCCAGAACCTCGTCCCCGAGCACACCGGCACCGTCCGGGTCGGCGACGAGGTGAAGATCCTCGACTGAGCCGCCCGGCACACCGCCGTCGCGTCCCCCTCGCGGCGGCTCCGGCTCGCGCTCGCGACCCGCTCGCCCCCGCCTCGGACGGGCTCCCCGCGGGCCGGTGACGACGCCCCGATCCCCCGGCCCGGCGGGCGGGGAGCCGTCCCCCGGGGCACACTCGTCGGAGCAACGGCGGACAACGAGGGGGTACCTACGTGCGCGCAGCCATCGGAGTCTGGCGCTGGCGGCACAACCCCCTGCGCCGGCCCACGGATCTCGTCGAGGCGTGGATCGCCTTCGCGGCCGCCGTGCTGCTCTGCGTCGCGGTGCCGCTGACGGGCTGGGCCGCCGGATCCTCCGCGAACGGCTCGCTCCAGCGCGCGGTGCGGACCCAGGCCGAGCAGCGGGTGCAGACGACGGCGCGGGTGGTGCGCCCCGCCGAGGGACCCTCGGCCCGCCCGCGCACCGCCGACGCCGCCGGGGAGGACCGGCTGCGCCGCGCGGTGGTGGCCCGCTGGACGGCCCCGGACGGATCGGCCGTCACGGGGACGGTGACGACGGCCCGCCGCCACTCCGCGCCCGGCGACTCCTTCCCGCTCTGGACGGACCGGAGCGGGCGGCAGACGACTCCGCCCCTGCGGGCCGGCACGGCCCGCGGCCACGCGGTGATCGCCGGCCTGATGGCCGCGCTGCTCACCGGGCTCATGGTGGAGACCGTCCGTCGCCTGGCCGTGCGCCGGATGCTCCTCGCCCGGTACGCGCGGCTCGACCGCGCCTGGGCCGCGACGGGCCCCGACTGGGGCCGTACGGGCACCGGCAGCTGACCCGCCGGGCGCGTCGGCACCGGCCCTCGCACGGGGGTACGGTCCGGGCCGACCGAGCACGATCGTCCCGGACCACTGCCGACCGTGCCCGACCACCTCGGACCGGCCCGGCGACCCGTCATCCCCGCACCGCCGCGCGCGCTACGGTGGGACCTCGGATCAGCGGCGAGGCATGAGGCGGGGGCAGGACACACCCATGGCACAGGGCACGGTCCAGGTGACGCACACCGGCACATCGCGGTGGCGGCGCCGCACGGGTGAGTACCCCTCCCTCGCCGCCGCGCTGGAGGCCGCCGGCGACGGGGACGTCCTCACGGTCGCTCCGGGCACGTACCGCGAGAACCTCGTGGTGCGGCGCGCCGTGACGCTGCGCGGCCCGGAGGGAGGGGTCGGCTCGGTGCGGATCGCGCCCCCGGACGGCGTGCCGCTGACGCTGCGGGCCTCCGTCACCGTCCAGGACCTGCACATCGAGGGGCAGGACGTGGCCGCGCCCGCGCTGCTCGTCGAGGACGGCACGCCCGAACTGCTCGACCTGCGGATCATGACGCGCTCGGCGGCCGGGATCGAGGTGCGCGGCGCCGCCCGTCCGACGGCCCGCCGGTGCACGATCGACAACCCGGCGGGCGTCGGCATCGCCGTGCTCGACGGCGCGGGCGGGGTCTTCGAGGAGTGCGAGGTCGTCTCGGCCGGACAGGCGGGCGTCTCGGTGCGCGGCGGGGCCCATCCGCGGCTGGAGCGGTGCCGGGTCCACCACGCCTCCGGCGCCGGGATCGCGGTGACGGGCGAGGGCAGCGGACTGGAGGCCGTCGGCTGCGAGGTGTACGAGATCAAGGGCGCGGGCCTGCAGATCGCGTCCCGTGCGACCGCCCATCTCAGCGACTCGTCGGTGCACCGCACCTCGGGGGACGGCATCACGCTCGACACGGACGCGGTGCTGACGCTGTCGGACTGCGACATCCACGACGTGCCCGAGAACGCGGTGGACCTGCGGTCCCGCTCGGTGCTGACGCTGACCCGGTCCACCGTCCGCCGCTTCGGCCGGAACGGCCTGTCGGTGTGGGACCCGGGGACGCGGGTCGACGCCAACCAGTGCGAGATCCACGACAGCACGGGCGACTACCCGGCGGTGTGGGTGAGCGACGGGGCGACCGCCGTCCTCGACGCCTGCCGGGTGCACGACGTGCCGGACGCGCTGTTCGTCCTCGACCGCGGGTCGCGGGTCGACGTCGTCGACAGTGATCTGACGCAGGTGCGGAACACGGCGGTGTCGGTGAGCGACGGGGCGACGGCCCAGCTCGACGACTGCCGCATCCGGGAGGCGTCCACCGGAGCCTGGTTCCGGGACCACGGCAGCGGCGGCACCCTGGGCGGCTGCACGATCGACTCGGTGCAGACCGGGGTCATCGTCACCAAGGGCGCCGACCCCACGATCGACCGGTGCACCGTCACCTCCCCCGCCGAGGCCGGCTTCTACGTCTCCGCGGAGGGCCGCGGCTCCTTCCACGGCTGCCGGGTGACGGGCAGCGGCGGGTACGGCTTCCACGTGACCGACGGCTGCCGGACGACGCTGCGCAAGTGCCGCACGGAGCGGTGCGCGCGCGGCGGGTACGAGTTCCCCGAAGAGGGCGCGAGCGCGGAGGACTGCACCAGCGACGAGAGCGCGGTCCGCTCGTCCGTGCCCGACGGCGGGACGGTCCTGACGGCCACGCAGTCGGCCGGCCTGCTGGGGACGGTGCCGGTGCCGCGCGCGCAGCCCCCGGCCGCGGCGCCGCCGGCCGACGGCCCGGCCCCCTCCTCGCGTGCGTCGCAGGACGTGCTCGGAGAGCTGGACGCCCTGGTGGGCCTGGACAGCGTCAAGCTGGAGGTGCGGACCCTCACCAACATGATCGAGGTGGGGCGCCGACGCCAGGAGGCGGGCCTCAAGGCGGCCTCGGTCCGCCGCCACCTGGTCTTCACCGGCAATCCGGGCACGGGCAAGACGACCGTGGCACGGCTGTACGGGGAGATCCTGGCGTCCCTCGGGGTGCTGGAGCGCGGGCACCTGGTGGAGGTGTCCCGGGTGGACCTGGTCGGCGAGCACATCGGCTCGACCGCGATCCGCACGCAGGAGGCGTTCGACCGGGCGCGGGGCGGGGTGCTGTTCGTCGACGAGGCGTACGCGCTGTCGCCGGAGGACTCGGGGCGTGACTTCGGCCGCGAGGCGATCGACACCCTGGTGAAGCTGATGGAGGACCACCGGGACGCGGTGGTGGTGATCGTGGCCGGGTACACCGCGGAGATGGAGCGCTTCCTGACCGTGAACCCGGGTGTGGCCTCGCGCTTCTCACGGACCATCACGTTCGGCGACTACGAGCCGGAGGAGCTGCTGAGGATCGTGGGCCAGCAGGCCGACGACCACGAGTACCGGCTCGCCGAGGGCACGGACGAGGCACTGAGGGCGTACTTCGCGAAGCTGCCCAAGGGGCCGGCGTTCGGCAACGGCCGTACGGCGCGCCAGACGTTCGAGTCGATGGTGGAGCGGCACGCCGGCCGGGTCGCCGAGCTCGCCGAGGCGAGCACGGACGACCTGACCCTCCTCTACCCGGAGGATCTGCCCGAACTGCCCTGATCCGAGGATGCGTCGGCGTCGGACCGGCCGGGAGGCCCGTTCGGGTCGCGCTGGCGCGGCATCGCGGGCAGCAGCCGGTCGAGGAGGGCCGAGCGCCGCAGGGCGAACGCCGGGTCGGCCTGGTAGTCGGAGTGGCCCAGGATCGGTTCGGGCAGCGGATGGCGCCGGGTCCGGCCGTAGGCGACGGGGTCGAGGAGGACCTCCGCGTCGACGGCGGGCCGGCCGTCCTCGGCCGGCACCCGGACGGGTCCGCCGATGGGGTCCGTGGCGCGGTACAGGTTGCTCCAGCAGTCGACCGTGCGGTGCAGGGCGCGCAGGGCCTCGGGGCCGAAGTAGGCCGGGAACCACCGTCCGTAGAGCCGCTCCAGGGGTGAGCCGTAGGTGAGGAGCGCGACCCGCCCCCGGGTGGCGGGCGGCAGCTGCCAGACGGCGGCCGCGGCGAGGACGCTGCCCTGTGAGTGGCCGGAGATGACGAGCCGCCCGCCGGTGGCCCGCGTCCAGGAGCTCATCCGCCAGGTGAGGTCGGGCACGGCCCGCTCCGCGTAGCAGGGCGGGGCGAACGGGTGGGCGGCGCGGGGCCAGAAGGTGCCGACGTCCCAGAGGATGCCGATGGTGCGCCGGGCGGACGCGTCCCGGTAGGCGCGCCGTCCCCAGGTGACGAAGAGCAGGAAGCCGAAGCCGATCATCCAGGAGCCGAGCGCCTGGGTCACCGAGGCGAGGGAGGCGATCGCGGGATGGGCGCCGTCGAAGGCGCGGCCGGGGACGTTCCCGCTGGCCCAGGCGCCGGCGACGGAGGCGGCGCCGAGGAGCAGCGTGGCGCCGGAGACGACGCCGACGAGGACCGGGGCGGAGTCGGTGAGCCCGGCCCGCGCCCGGCCGGACGCGATGCGGCCGGTGCGGACCGGGTCGCGCTCCTCGGCCGGGGCTGCGTAGTCCTCCTCGACCCGGGGCCGCAGCCGCCGGGCGGTGAGCAGGGTCCGTACGGCGAGGAGGGCGGCGGGCGCGAGCAGCAGCAGGAGCAGGACGGGGATGACGGACGCCTGCCAGCTGAGCAGCACGGGCGGGCCGATGCGCGGTCCGTCGCCCATGCCGGGGGTGGCCGGGCCGTCGAGCCAGTCGGCGACGCGCTGGGCCACGCCGCCGGACATGACGCCGGCGAGGGCGCAGGCGAGCATGGCGACCGCGGGGCCGCCGAGGCCGCGCAGTGCGGTCCGCGGGTCCCGGCGGGGCCGCTGGAGGAGCAGGGCGACGACGCCGAGGGCGACGACCAGGCCGCCCTGGGCGAGGGTGAGGGCCCCGAAGACGGCGTCGCCGGGGAGCGTCCCCGCGGAGCTCCAGCCGGGGCGGGCCCAGCCGGTGTGGAGAGCGGTGACCGCGAGCACCGCGAGGGAGGCGGCGGGCAGCCAGGAGACGACGGCGCGTTCGACGCGCAGGTCGAGCCGGCTCTCGCTGCGGCCCCGGCGGCAGACGACCCAGACGACGAGGACGCAGAGGACGGCGAGGGCGGCGCGCAGGGACCAGCCGAGGGCCGTGAGCGCGCCCGGCCGGGCGGCGTCGTGGCGGGCGGTGGCCGAGGCGAGGGCGGCGGAGACCGTGAGGAAGCCGGCGGCGGTGTGGGCGGCCCTGAGCCGGGCGACGAGCCGGCGCCCGTACCAGAAGCCGGGGCGGCCGAGGGCGGGGCGCGGCTCGGCGGCCCCGGTGTCGCCCGCGCCGTCGGCGCTCTCGGTGTCGGCCCGCGGTTCCGCGACCGGTGCGTCGTAGCCGGCGGGGGGACGCTGGGCCTCGTAGGCGCTCCAGGTCCGGTTGGAGAGGTACCAGAGGAGGCCGACGAGGGCGACGGGCACCAGGGCGGCGACGACGAGCCGCCGGCCCGGCAGGGACCACCAGCCGCCGCGTCCGGCGGAGAGGAAGCCGAGCCAGGAGTACGCGTCGGCGCACGCGGCGGTCCCGGCGCACTGCCAGGCCGTCAGGTCGAGTGCGACCTCGCAGGCGGCGGCGGTGAGGAGCACGGTGAGGGTGAGGGCGACGAGGCGGACCAGGACGCCGTAGAGCCGGACGGCCCCGGGCCGGTTCCGGGCGGGCGGGCGCATCCAGTGCGCCAGGTTGGCGACCATGAAGGGCAGGAGCAGCAGCCACAGCGCGCGGGCGCCGTCGCCGGAGGTGAGGTTGGACCAGCAGTACGCCTCCGGGACCGGGCGGGCGGCGTACCGATCGGGGTGCTCCTCGGCGTCGACGTCCTCGCCGCGCCGGTACATGGCCGCGGTCCGGTCGCCGGTGATGCGGACGGTCCTGGGGTCGTCGAGCATGTCCTGGGGGGTGGCTCCGCCGACTCCGTGGACGAGGAGTTCGAGCGCCGCGCCCCCGTCCTCCGGGGCGGGTGTGGCAGGGGACACTGAGGCGACTTCCTCTCGGAGTGGGAAGATGCGACGTCGGCACCAGGATCGCGGACGGCCGCGCGCTCGCGCACCGTCCCTCACCGAATCCGACACCCATCCCCTTGTCTCCTGCGGAAGGACCGGCCCCGGCGGTGACTGACAACCAGAACCTCCTCGCGGAGCAGCGGCGCGCCCTGATCCTCGACGAGGTCCGGCGGCGCGGCGGTGTCCGGGTCAACGAGCTGACCCGTCGCCTGAACGTCTCGGACATGACGATCCGTCGCGACCTGGACGCGCTGGCGCGTCAGGGCATGGTGGCGAAGGTGCACGGCGGGGCCGTTCCGGTGGTCGAGGCCAGCACCCACGAGCCGGGGTTCGAGGCGAAGTCGGTGCTGGAACCGAGCGCCAAGGACGAGATCGCGCGGGCGGCCGCCGCCCTGGTCGCCCCGGGCACGGCGATCGCCCTGTCCGGGGGCACGACGACGTTCGCGCTGGCCCGGCACCTGCTGGACGTGCCGGATCTGACGGTGGTGACGAACTCGGTGCGGGTCGCGGACGTGTTCCACGAGGCGCAGGCGACGGGTGCCGGGAGCGAGGCGCGGCGCGGGGCGGCGACGGTCGTCCTGACGGGCGGTGTCCGGACGCCGTCCGACGCGCTGGTGGGTCCGGTGGCGGACCGGGCGATCCGCTCGCTCCACTTCGACCTGCTGTTCCTGGGCGTGCACGGGGTGTCGGCGGAGGCCGGCCTGTCGACGCCGAACCTGGCGGAGGCGGAGACCAACCGCTGCCTGATGCGTTCGGCGCGCCGGGTGGTGGTCGTCGCCGACCACACCAAGTGGGGGACGGTGGGGCTGAGTTCGTTCGGCGACCTCGGCGAGGTCGACACCTGGGTGACGGACGGCGGACTCCCCGACGCGGTGCGCGCCGAGGTGGCGGAGCACCTGCCGGGCGTCGTGGTGGCGGGGGAGGAACCGGCGTGAGCCTGTTCCGGATCGAGCGGACGGTGCCCCTCGCGCCGGACGAGGTGTGGCGCCGGCTGACGGACTGGCCCGCGCACGGCCGCCAGGTGCCGCTGACCCGGACGCGGGTGCTGACGCCGGGTCCGAACGGGCTCGGGACGCGGTTCACCGCGCGCACGGGTGTCGGCCGGCTGTCCTTCGACGACCCGATGGAGGTCGTGCGCTGGGAGCCGCCGGCCCCGGGCGTGCCCGGGGCGTGCCGGCTGGCGAAGTCCGGCCGGGTCGTCCTCGGCTGGGCGCTGGTCGAGGTCGCCGAGGCGCCGGCCGGGTCCCGGGTGGTGTGGACGGAGGAGGTGGCGGTGCGCGGTGTGCCGCGGTTCTTCGATCCGGTACTGAGCGGGGCCGGGCGGGTGCTGTTCGGCCGGGCCCTGGACGCGCTGCTGCGGTCGGCCTGAGGCGTCCGCCACACCGCCTCCCTCTTTGCCGCTGACATGGTGTCAGTTAGGGTGCACTTCCGTTGTCCGACCCGGGGAGGTCCGGTCCATGGCACGCCGACTGAGGCCGGTGGAGCTCGACTTCACCGCGTCCGCGCCCGTCCGCCTGGTCTTCACCGCGCGGCTCGCCGCCCCTCCGTCCGCCGTCTACCGGTCGGTGGCGCTGGAGGTGGGGAGCATGCCGGCCTGGTTCACCGCCGTCACCTCCGCCGTCCCCACGGGCGACGGCACGGGCCGCACGGTCCGGCTGCGCGGCGGGATCGCCTTCGAGGAGACGATCCTGGCCGCCGAGCCCGACGTCCGCTACGCCTACCGGATCGACGAGACGAACGCGCCCGCGGTGACCGCCATGGCGGAGGAGTGGGCCCTCTCCCCCGCCGGCAGGGGCACGCGGCTGCGCTGGACCATGGCCCTCGACGGACCGGCCGCGCTCCGGCTGGCGCTGCGCGCCGCCGCGCCGGGTGTCGGCCTGTCCTTCCGGGACGCGGCGCGGCGGCTCGACCGCCGGCTCACTCCGGCCAGACCCCCGTCGACAGGAAGCGTGCGATAGCGGCGGTGTAGGGGGCGATGTCGAGCCCCTGCGCGGCCAGCCAGTCGTCGGAGTAGTACTTGTCGAGGTAGCGCTCGCCGCCGTCGCAGATCAGGGTGACGACGCTGCCGGTGCGCTCCTCGGCGACCATCTCGGCCACGATCTTCAGGGCGCTCCACAGGCCCGTGCCCGTGGAGCCGCCCGCCTTGCGGCCGATGGCGTCCTCCAGGGCGCGGACGGCGGCGATGCTCGCCGCGTCGGGCACCTTCATCATGCGGTCGATGGCACCGGGCACGAAGCTCGGCTCCATGCGGGGCCGGCCGATGCCCTCGATGCGGGAGCCGCAGTCTGCCGTGGCGTGCGGGTCCTGGCGCGTCCAGCCGTCGAAGAAACAGGAGTTCTCGGGGTCGGCGACGCAGATCCGGGTGTCGTGCTGCATGTAGTGGACGTAGCGGGCGATCGTCGCCGACGTGCCGCCGGTCCCCGCGGTGGCCACGATCCAGGCGGGCTCCGGGTAGCGCTCCAGCCCGAGCTGCTGGTACATCGACTCGGCGATGTTGTTGTTGCCGCGCCAGTCGGTGGCCCGCTCCGCGTAGGTGAACTGGTCCATGTAGTGGCCGCCGGTGCGCTCGGCGAGCGCGGCGGACTCCTCGTACATGGTGCGCGAGTCGTCGACGAAGTGGCACTGCCCGCCGTGGAACTCGATGAGCCGGCACTTCTCCGGGCTCGTCGTGCGGGGCATGACGGCGATGAACGGGACGCCGATGAGCTTCGCGAAGTACGCCTCGGAGACGGCGGTCGAGCCGCTGGACGCCTCGATGACCGGCTTGCCCGGCCGGATCCAGCCGTTGCAGAGGCCGTAGAGGAACAGGGAGCGGGCGAGCCGGTGCTTGAGGCTGCCGGTGGGGTGGGTGGACTCGTCCTTCAGGTACAGGTCGATGCCCCACTTCTCGGGCAGCGGGAACCGCAGCAGATGGGTGTCGGCGGAGCGGTTGGCGTCGGCCTGGACCTTGCGGACGGCCTCCTTGAGCCAGGTCCGGTACGCCGGGTCGCTGTGGTCGACGTCGCGGGTCACCGCGGCCGCCGCCGCCCCCGGCGTCCCCGGCGCCGCCGGCGCCTCCGCGGCCCCCCGCGCCCCCGCCGCCGCGCCGTTCTCCGTGGTGCTCATCCGTGCCTCTCCTCGGTCGCTTCCACTCGCTTCCCGACTGTCGACGATACCCCTCTCACCTGGGCAAACGTTCCCTTTGGGGATCCATAGGGATGACTTGCGGGAGGGCCCCTGGTGCGCTCGCGGAGGGCCCGGCACACTGGAGGCGACAACCGGGTGAAAGGGGCGGATCCACATGGCGGAACCGGAGTTCACGGCGCGGGGCGTACGGATCGCACGCTGGCCCCGTTCGCTGACGCGCGCGGGCGAGGTCCGGATCGAGGACGGCCGGCTCGCCCTGCTCACCAGCTACGGCAGCGAGATCGACAGCGCCCCGGTGAGCGCCGTCCGGGCGGGACGGCCCTGGTTCGCGAAGTCCGACGAGGCGGTCGCGACCGTGAACGGCACCCGGTACCGGCTGACGCTGCACCGGGACGGCGACGACCGGGCCGGCGAGGAGTCGGTCGAGTCGGGGCGGTTCCTGGCGGCGCTGAAGCGGGCGGCCGGCCGGCGCTGACCGCGGCACCCCGCTGACCTGGCCCGAGTCGCCGCGAGTTGCGGGCCCGTCACGGCTGGCTCACTCTGGAACAGTCTCACCAAGCGTCATCGGCGGTGACACAGTGTTTCTGTCACCGCCCTGCTGTACCGCATGAGCAAGCGGAATCTTCGTCTTCTTCCGGACTACTTCGGGGAGTCGCAGCCGTGATCAGCGAGCCGAGCAGGTACTACGCGGTGGAGCTCCAGGCCCTGCCGTCGCGGATCGGACAGGTCCGCAGAATCGTTTCCGCCCATTTGCGCCACTGGCATCTCGACGCCTTGATCGACCATGCCGCGCTCGGGGTCACCGAGCTTCTCAGCAACGTCCACCGGCACGCGCAGCCGGACAAGCGGTGCACCGTCGAGATCGAGCTGCTGCTCGACCGGCTGACGGTCTCCGTCCGGGACCACGACCCCCGCCTGCCGGAGGCCGCGACCCCGGAGCCGTACGACCCGGCCGACGCGCTCGACGCCCTCGACTCCTACGAGCGCCTCGCGACCTCGGGCCGCGGCCTCGCGCTCGTCGGCGCCGTCAGCGAGAGCTGGGGCGTCCGTCCGTGCGGCGCCGACGGGAAGGTCGTCTGGTTCACCCTCGCGGCCCCGCCGGCCGACCCGGTCCACGCGGGCGTGCAGGCGGCGTACGGCGTCCTGACCGACGGCCCCCTCGCGGGCTACGGCCGCTTCCCGGTCGGCGTCCCCCTCAGCACCCCGATCGACCCGGTCCTGAGCCCGCTCACGGCCCGCTCGGTCCTCGTCGGCCGGCCCGGCTGACCCGACGGCCGACGAGGGCGACGCGGACGGCCAGGCCGACCCGGCTCTGCCCCCGCCCGGCCGACCCGGCCCTGCCCCGCCCGGCAAGCCCGCCCGCCGGTCACGGTCAGCTCCGGCGTCCCTTCCCGGTCGCGGAGCGGCCGAACTGCTCCTCCAGGACCGTCAGACGGCGCCAGTACTCGTCCTCGTCGATCTCGCCGGCGGCGAACCGGTGGCCGAGCAGGGCGAGCGGCGAGTGCTCGCCCGGTCCTCCGTCGAAGCCCCGGCGCCCGGGGCGGCCCGGCCGCCATCCGGCCCGACGGGCCACGGTGACCACCGCGAGGACGACGGCGGCCCACACGAGGGGGACGAAGAGGATCCACGGGCCGGGGCCCGCGTGGGCGAGTGTGTTCATGTCGGTTCAGCTCCTCGGTGAGCGGTCGTGATGTCCGTGCTTCGAGACTCCCGCGCCGAGGGGGTCCGGGGCGTCGTCCCCCCGGCGGCTCCCCGCGTACGACGGCGGGAGTAGACGAGCGGAGCGACCGGACCTTCCCTCTGTACCTACCGGTATGTACAGTGCGGCCATGAGCACGAGCACCTCCGAACGGCTGATCGAGGCCACCCGCGCGCTCCTCTGGGAGCGCGGCTACGTGGGGACCAGCCCCAAGGCCGTCCAGCAGGCGGCCGGCGCCGGCCAGGGCAGCATGTACCACCACTTCGCGGGCAAGCCCGACCTCGCCCTCGCCGCCATCCGGCGCACCGCCGACGAGCTCGTCGCTGCGGCCGAGACGGTGCTCGGCGCCGAGGGGTCGGCGTACGCGCGCGTCGAGGGCTACCTGCTCCGCGAGCGCGAGGTCCTGCGCGGCTGCCCGGTGGGGCGGCTCACGATGGACCCGGAGGTCGTCGCCCGTCCCGAGCTGCGCGCCCCGGTCGAGGAGGCCCTCGGCCGGCTGCGCGGCCGGCTCGCCGAGGTCGTCCGGGAGGGCCTGGACCGGGGCGAGTTCCCCGGCCGCCCCGACCCCGAGGAGATCGCGGCGACGGTGGTGGCCACCGTGCAGGGCGGCTACGTCCTCGCCCGCGCCACCGGCTCCCCGGCCTCCTTCGACAGCGCCGTACGCGGCCTGCTCTCCCTCCTCGCCCCGCGCACCGACCCGTCCTGAGCCGTCGTACGACCGCCGCGAGGAGCCGGCGGCCGCACGACACGCCGCACCGTCCCGAGAAGCGGAGCCCGCCCCGTGCACGCGATGCAGTACGAGATCACCCTGCCCGCCGACTACGACATGGGCGTGATCCACGCGCGCGTCGCGACCCGGGGACACCTGCTGGACTCCTTCCCCGGGCTGGGCCTGAAGGCCTATCTGGTCCGGGAGCGGGCGGCCGGATCGCCGGTGAACCAGTACGCGCCGTTCTACCTGTGGACCGCGCCCGAGGGCATGAACGCGTTCCTGTGGGGGCCGGGGTTCCAGGGCATCGTGAACGACTTCGGCCGGCCCGCGGTGCGGCACTGGGCAGGGCTCTCGTACGAGGAGGGCCCGGCCGCGGCGGCGGCTCCGGGTGCCGCCACGCGCCGCCGGACCCCGCTCGGGGAGGCGGTCGATCCGGGCGAGGCGGTGGCGGACGCGGTCGCCGGGCACGCGCGCGAGGCGCGGCGGGACGGCGTCGTCGCCTCCGCCCTCGCCATCGACCCGCACCACTGGGAACTGCTCTCGTTCACCCTCTGGGCCGACGCGGAAGCGCCCGCCGACGAGGGCGAGCGCTACCGGGTGCTGCGCCTCTCGGCCCCCGAGCGGGCGCGGCTGGGGGCCGGGCGCCAGTGGTGAGGCGGCCGGCCGGGACGTGATCCCGTACGGCCCGGGGACGTACGGCCCGAGGGCATGCGGCCCGGGGACGTGCGGTCCTCGTCGGGCGACCCGCGTCGGGGACGCGCGTCGCGTGCACGGGGGCGCTCGCGCTCGGGAGAACCGTTGCCCGGCCGGCGGGAAGGTGCCTCAGGCCACGGCGACCAGGGTGAGGTAGGCGATGCCGAGGACGCCCCGGTAGCCGTTCAGCCAGGACGCGCGCTGCCGGTCCACCCGCTCGCGGGTCTCGGCGGCGAGCGGGTGGTCGGGGTGGGCGGCGAGCCAGACCTCGGTGTCGTACCGGTAGCCGGACTCGAACTCCTCCCACTCGCCCCGGCTCGCCGTCTCGATCCACGCGGGCCGGAAGCCCGCCTCGATCGCCAGGTCGACGAGCGCGCCGAGGGCGACGTGGTCGTCGGTCCGGGCGCCCGGCCACATCCCGGCGAGCTCCGCCTCGGTCGGGGTGCGCTCCCAGAAGCCCTCGCCGAGCACGACGCGCCCGCCCGGCCGCACGAGCCGGCGCAGCTCGCGCAGGGCGACGGCCGGGTCGTGCGGCAGCTCCGGGTCGCACAGCGCCTGGCTCGATCCCAGACAGAGCACCGCGTCGACCGGGCCCCGGTCCGTGCCGAGCGCCGACTCCTCGACGAAGGCCACGCGGTCGGCGAGCCCCCGCTCCTCGGCGAGGGCGCGGCCGCGGGCGAGGTCCTCGGCGTCGATGTCGAGCCCGGCCCCCTCGGCGCCCGGCGCGGCCTCCAGGACGCGCAGCAGCAGTTCGCCCCAGCCGCAGCCGATGTCGAGGACGTCGGCGGGTCCGGTGGCGGCGAGCCGCTCGATCATGCGCGCGGCGCGTTCCTCGGAGAGCGGCCCGTGGAAGGTGAGGCTGCCGAGGCGCGGGGGGAGATCGGATTCGGTGGTGATCATGAGGCGGAACGGTACGTCGTGGGGACGGCCCCGCCAACCGGTTTCCGGCCGCGCCCGGGGGCGGCCCGCGCGCTCACCGCCCTCCCCCGGCCGGTCGGGTACTAGCCTGGTAGGCGTGTACACCACACGCGCGGCCCGCCACATCGACGCCCCGCCGTCGGCCGTCTACCGGTCGCTGCTCGACCGCGACGCGGTCGAACGGTGGCGGGTGCCGGACGGGATGACCTGCGAGGTGCACTCCTTCGACGTCCGCGAAGGGGGCGAGTTCCGGGTCTCCCTGCACCACGGCTCCGGGGACGGCACCGGGAAGTCGGGGGCCGGCACGGACACGTACCACGGCCGCTTCGTGGAGCTGGTGCCGGACGAACGGGTCGTCGAGATCATCGAGTTCGAGTCCCCGGACCCCCGTCTGCACGGTGCGATGACCCTCACCACGACCCTGATCCCGGTCGGCGGCGGCACCGAGGTCCGTCTCGTCCACGAGGGGGTTCCGGACGCGATCGCCCCGGCGGACAACGACACCGGCACCCGCATGGCCCTGGACCGGCTTGCCGCGCTGGCCGAGGAGCGGCAGGACCCGCGGGGGTGACGGCGGGGCCGGCCTCCCGGCCGGGCCCGCGCCGGGACCCGGAGCCCTCGGCCGTCAGCCGTTCTCCTTCGCGACGGCCTCGCGTACGGCCGGGACGATCTCCCGGCCCCAGCGGGCGAGCGCGTCGAGGTCCTGCGCGCCGCCGCCCTCCGAGAAGAGGACGAAGCCCGAGGCGTCGTGCTCCAGCACGGCTCCGGTGAGCTCCTCGACCCACTGGTCCACGGAACCGCCGATCCAGCGCCCGTCCTCGCCCCGGGTGGCCGTGAGGGGCCGCTCGGTGATCCGCCCCGGGAGGTTGTAGACGGTACGGATCTCCCGCGGGTCGCGCCCGACGGCGGCGGCCGCCTCGTCGATGACCGGCCGCGAGGTGCGGTAGCGCTCACTGAGCCAGTCCGCCGCGTGCCCGGGGAGCCAGCCGTCGGCGACCCGGCCGGTGACGGCCAGGGACTTGCGGCCGTTGGACCCGGTCCACACGGGCGGCGCGGCGACGGGCGCGGGCTCGATGCCGTCCACCCGGTAGTGACGGCCGTGGTGGGTGACCGGCCCGCCGCCGCCGGAGAGCGCCTTGATCAGGACGATGGCCTCCTCGAACGCCTCCACGGCCTCGCCCGGGGAGAGCTTCGGCACGCCCATGTCGGCGATCCGGTCCCACAGGCCGCCGGCGCCCATGCCGAGCACGACGCGGCCGCCGGTGAGCGCCGAGAGGGTGGTCACGGTGCGGGCCAGCATCGGGGCCGGGCGCGTGGGCAGGTTGGTGACGTTGGCGAAGCCCGCGATGTGCCGCGTGCCGCCGAGGAGGAAGCCCAGGGTGGCGTACGCGTCGAGGCGCCCGCCGAGGTAGGGGTGGTCCGACAGCGAGAAGAGGTCGAGCCCGTCGGCGTCGGCCTGCCGCACCCTGCGGATCAGTTCGGGGCCGTCGTCGACGCCGCTGTGTGCGCCGAAGCCGAAGACCACCTGTCGTCCGGTCATTGTCTCGCCCTTTCCCCGTGGAGCCGCCGAGCGGCCGTATCGTGCCGAAGGACCGCACCCGCAGGCGCAGTTCGCATCACGAACATTATTAGTTCGTGATGCGAACCGCAACCGGCGGGATCGACGCGGGCGGAGTGGGGGCGCGCCGCCGGGCCCGGGCGGCACGGGCGCGGAGACGGCGCCGGGCGGCACGGAACCTCCCCGTGCCGCCCGGCGCTCCGCCCCGCGGGCTTCCCTCAGACCGCCTCGCGCCCCAGCGCGGCCAGCGGGTCGTCGAGCACCGGCTGCCAGGCGAGTTCGGCCGCGCCGACGAGGCTGTTGTGGTCGAGGGTGCACGGCAGGATCGGGACGCCGCCGCTGCGGCCCCAGAGGCTGCGGTCGGCGACGACCGCGCGCAGCCGCTCCGGGTCGGCGTCCAGGAGCTCGCGGTGGAGGCCGCCGAGGATGATCCGGTCGGGGTTGAGGATGTTCACCAGGCCCGCGAGCCCCAGGCCGAGGCGGTCGATGAGCTCCCCGACCGCGACCCGTACGCCGGGGTCGTCGCGCTGGGTCCGCAGCAGGTCGCGGGCCTGCTGGAGGAGCGAGACCTCGGGCCCCGGGGCGCGTCCGGCCACGGTGAGGAAGGCAAGCGGGTCGGTCTCCACGTCCAGGCAGCCCCGGCTGCCGCAGTGGCAGGGCCGCCCCTCGGGGTTGACCGTGAGGTGGCCGACCTCCAGGGCGAGGCCGGCGCTGCCGGTGTGCAGACGGCCGTCGAGGACGAGGGCGCCGCCGACGCCCCGGTGGCCGGTGGCGACGCAGAGCAGGTCGCGGGCGCCGCGCCCGGCGCCGTGGCGGTGCTCGGCGAGGGCGGCGAGGTTGACGTCGTTGCCGGTGAAGGCCGGGCCCTCGATGCCGGCGGCCCGTACCCGCTCGGCGAAGATCTCGCGCACCGGCGCACCGGCGGGCCACGCCAGGTGGAGCGGGTTGAGCGCGGTGCCCTCCGGTTCCGCCACCGCGGAGGGGGCCGCGAGGCCGGCTCCGACGCAGCGGCGGCCGCTCTCGTGGAGCAGGGCGGCTCCGGCGTCGACGACGGCACCGAGGACCTGGGCGGGGTCGGCGGAGACGGTGACGCAGCCGGGCGCGGTGGCGACGATGGTGCCGCCGAGGCCGACGAGGGCGGCGCGGAAGCCGTCTGCGTGCACCTGGGCCGCGAGCGCGACAGGACCCTTCTCGTCGACCGCGAGCCGGTGCGAGGGGCGACCCTGGGAACCGGCGGCGGCCCCCGGGTTGGAGTCGACCCGGATGAGACCGAGGGCCTCCAGCTCGGCGGCGACGGCGCCGGCGGTGGCCCGGGTGACCCCGAGCTCCGCGGTGAGGACGGCCCGGGTCGGGGCCCTGCCGGTGTGCACCAGCTCCAGTGCGGGGCCGAGCGCGTTGCGCCCCCTGTCCAGCCGTGTCCGGGCCGTCGTCGCCTTGCCGTTCATGGGGGCGAGTCTCCCATGATCGGACCGCCCCGCGGCCCGTGCCCCGGCGGCGGGCGGACGGTCCGGATCCGGCGGCGCCGACGGCCCGGTTGATTCCACGGGCCGCCGCCCCCTATCCTGAGTTTGTGCCGCTACTAAACAAAGTACGGACGGCCGCATCGGGGGACACCGGCGGAGACACCGCCGACCACTCCCTGACCCGCCTCCGCTCCGCCCTGACCCTCTTCTTCGCCCTCGACGGCTTCCTGTTCGCCGGCTGGGTGGTCCGCATCCCCGCCGTCAAGCAGCAGACCGGCGCCTCGGCCGGCGACCTCGGCCTCGCCCTGCTCGGCGTGTCGGCGGGCGCCGTGATCACCATGACGCTGACCGGCCGGCTCTGCCGCCGCCACGGCTCCCACCCGGTCACCGTCGCGACCGCCGTCCTCCTCTCCCTCTCGGTCGCCCTGCCGGCGCTCACCCGCTCCCCCCTCGCGCTCGGACTCGTCCTGCTGGTCTTCGGGGCCGCGTACGGCGGGATCAACGTCGCCATGAACAGCGCGGCCGTCGACCTGGTCACCGCCCTGCGCCGCCCGGTGATGCCGAGCTTCCACGCCGCGTTCAGCCTCGGCGGCATGCTCGGCGCCGGCATCGGCGGGCTGCTCGCCGGCAGCCTCTCCCCCACCGCGCACCTCCTCGGCCTCACCGTCGTCGGCCTGGCCCTGACGGCCGCCGCCGGACCCGTCCTCCTGCGCCACCCCGCCCCCACGCTGCCCGAGACCCTCGCGGCGCCCTCCGGTTCCGGCGCGACCGGCCCGCGGACGCGTGCGTCCCGCCGCGCCGTCGTCGTCTTCGGCGTGATCGCGCTCTGCACGGCGTACGGCGAAGGAGCGCTCGCCGACTGGGGCGCCCTCCACCTCGAACAGGACCTCCGGGCCCACCCCGGCGTCGCGGCCGCCGGCTACTCCGTCTTCGCGCTGACCATGACCGCCGGCCGGCTCTCCGGCACCGCGCTGCTCGAACGCCTCGGCCAGACCCGCACCCTGGTCGCCGGCGGCGCGACCGCCGCCGCCGGCATGCTGCTCGGCGCGCTCGCGCCGACCGTCTGGGCCACGCTCCTCGGCTTCGCGATCACCGGACTCGGCCTCGCCAACATCTTCCCCGTCGCCGTGGCCCGCGCCGGCGCCCTCGCCGGACCCGGCGGCGTCGCGACGGCCTCCACCCTCGGCTACGGCGGCATGCTCCTCGGCCCGCCCTCCATCGGCTTCCTCGCCGACTGGTTCTCCCTGCCGGTGGCGCTCACCACCGTCGCCGTGCTCGCCGCCGGCGCCGCGGCGATGGGCTACTGGGCGCGCAACGCGGGAACCCCGCGGACGAGTTGACCACCCACGGCGGCACCTCCCCCTCGCCGGCGTCCACCCGCCGGCGAGGGACCGGGACCTGTCAGACTTCCCCCATGGACGCCACCGCCGAGCAGTACTCCCTGACGATCACGGAACACATCGACGCGCTGGAGACCGCGGGCCGGGCCCTCGCGGACGCCGCCGCCGTGGCCGGCCCCGACGCCGAGGTGCCGCCCTGCCCCGACTGGCGCGTCCGTGACCTCCTCCGCCACACGGCCATGGTGCACCGCTGGGCCACCACCCTCGTGGTCGAACGGCACACCACGTACCACCCGGAGGCGGCCGAGACGTCCCTCGACGGCGACGAGCTGATCGCGTACTTCCGCGAGGGCCACGCCCTCCTCGTCGGCGCCCTCCGTGCCGCGCCCGACACCCTGGAGTGCTGGACGTTCCTCCCGGCGCCCTCCCCCCTCGCCTTCTGGGCCCGGCGCCAGGCCCACGAGACCACCGTCCACCGCGCCGACGCCGAGTCCGCGCTCCCGGCCGGCCCCGGCACCGTCCCCGCGGCCCTCGCCGCCGACGGCATCGACGAACTCCTCCGCGGCTTCCACGCCCTCGACCGCAGCAAGGTCCGCACCCCCGAGCCCCGCACCCTGCACGTCCGCGCCACCGACACCGGCGACCTCTGGACGGTGCGCCTTTCGGAGGCGGAGCCGCCCCGCACGGAGCGGGCCCTCCCCGCCCCGACGGCCCCCGGGGACCTCCCCGTCGACACCGAGATCAGCGGCACCGCGGAACACCTCTACCTGACGCTGTGGAACCGCCTGCCCGCCGACGCCGTGACGGTGACCGGCGACGCGGACCTCGCCCGCCTGTGGCGGGAGACCTCGGCCGTCGTCTGAGCGGGACGCGCCCGGACCGGCCCCCTCTCAGCCGAGCCACCCCGGCCGCACCAGACCCGATTCGTAGGCCAGGACGACGAGTTGGGCGCGGTCCCGGGCACCGAGCTTGACCATGGCCCGGCTGACGTGGGTCTTCGCCGTGAGGGGGCTGACGACGAGGCGCCGGGCGATCTCCTCGTTCGACAGACCGATCCCGACCAGGGCCATCACCTCCCGCTCGCGCTCGGTCAGGACGCCGAGGGCCGCCGTGGCCGTCGGCGCCTTGGACCGGGCCGCGAACTCCTCGATCAGCCGGCGCGTCACGCCCGGCGAGAGCAGGGCGTCGCCGTGGACGACGGCCCGCACCGCCCGGAGCAGCTCCTCCGGTTCCGTGTCCTTGACCAGGAATCCGGAGGCGCCCGCGCGGATCGCCTCGAAGACGTACGCGTCGAGCTCGAAGGTCGTCAGCATGACGACCCGCACCCCGGCGAGGTCCGGGTCCTCCGTGATCCGCCGCGTGGCGTCGAGCCCGTCGAGCCGCGGCATCCTGATGTCCATCAGCACCACGTCCGGCCGCAGCGCGCGTACCCGCTCCACGGCCTCCTCGCCGTCCGCCGCCTCCCCCGCCACCGCGATGTCCGGCTGCGCGTCGAGCAGCGCCCGGAACCCCGCCCTGACCAGCGACTGGTCGTCGGCTAGCAGGACGCGGATCGCGGGGTGACCGCCGCCGTCGCCGGCGGCAGGGACGTCCTCGGGTACGGGGCCGGCGCCGGTCACGGGGTCTCCTCCACGGGCAGCGGGAGTACGGCGTGGACGCGGAAGCCGCCGTCGGGACGGACGCCCGCCTCGATCGTGCCACCGAGGGCGGCGGCGCGCTCCCGCATCCCGGCGAGGCCGTTGCCGCTGCCACCCGCCTCCGTCCCGGTGGTGGGGCCGTCGTCGTCGACGCGCAGGTCCAGCCGGCCGGGGCCGCGAGTGATCTCGACCCGGGCGGCGCGCGAACCGGAGTGCCGGACCACGTTGGTGAGCGCCTCCTGCACGATCCGGAAGGCGGCCAGGTCGGCGCCGGGCGGCAGGGCCGTCCGGGGACCGCTCGTCGTCACGGTCACGGTGAGGCCCGTGGCGGCGGCCTGCTCGACGAGGTCGGGGAGCCGGTCGAGGCCGGGGGCGGGGGCCCGGGGCGCGTCGCCGGGGGCCCGGAGGGTGTCGAGGACCTGCCGCACCTCGCCGAGCGCCTCCTTGCTGGCCGCCCTGATGGTGGTCAGCGCCGTACGGGCCTGCTCGGGGTCGGAGTCCAGCAGGGCGAGCCCCACCCCCGCCTGCACGTTGATCACCGCGATCGAGTGGGCCAGCACGTCGTGCAGCTCCCGGGCGATCCGCAGCCGCTCCTCGTCCGCCCGCCGCCGTTCGGCCGCGGCCCGCTCCGCCCGGCGCTGCGCCCCCTGCTCGCGGCGGACCCGCACCAGCTCCGACGCGGCCAGGACGGCCAGGGCGAACGCCGCCGCCGGCAGCTCCTGCCCCCAGGGTGCCGGGCCGTCACCCGCCGGCGGCAGCCGGCGGTACAGCCAGTGCGCGAGCAGCAGGTGCCCCGCCCACAACAGCCCCAGCGCCCACCACGCGGCGGTGCGGTGGCCGTGGACGACGGCCGCGAAACACGCCACGGCCACCAGGACGAAGACCGGCCCGTACGGATACCCGGCCGCGAGGTAGCCCAGGATCACGCCCGCCACCACGAACACCACGGGCACCGGCCTGCGGTGACGGAACGCCAGCGGCGCCGCCGCCAGCAGCAACAGCGTCCGCCCGAGCGCGTCGAAGTCCTCGCGCCCCGTCTGGTTCCGCGCCGCGAACCCCGTCCCCGCCGTCACGACCACGGCGATCACCACCGTGGACCGCCACGCGAGCCCGCGCCCCTCGGCCGCCCTGCCCCACCGCCGTCCGAAGCGCGGACCGCCCCGTCCGTCCGCCCACTCCTCCTCGTCCATACCGGCCACGCTAACCGCGTGCCCCACCGAACCACGTCAGCCCGGCGGGGTGGTCCCTCCTACTCCCCCCGGAGTACACGCCCGGCCCCGGAGCGGCGCTGCACGGCTTCGGCGGCCGGTGCCGGCCCGTGGCCCGGCGGCCGGGCACGCGCGCCGGCGCCGGCCACCGGGCCACGGGCCGGCGGGGGCGTGTCGGCCCGGTCAGCCGCGGGGCAGCAGGCCGACGTCCTGGCCGAGGCGGCGGGCGGCGGCGGTGAAGAAGGCGTCGCGGTCCTCGACGACGCGGTGGAACTGGCCGAAGAGCTCGAAGGAGAGGAGGCCGAAGAGCTGGGACCAGGCGGCGACGAGGGCGACGGCGAGGGCGGGCGGGAGGTCGGGGACGAGGTCGGCGGCGATGCGTTCGGCCTCGGGGCGCAGCGCGTCGGGGAGCGGCGGGAGGGCGAGGCCCTCGCCGTCGTGGGCGCGGCGGGTGATGCCGATGAGGACGAGGCCGACGCGGGAGGCGGGGGCGACGGTGTCCTGCGGGGCGGAGTACCCGGGGACCGGGGAGCCGTAGATGAGGGCGTACTCGTGGGGGTGGGCGACGGCCCAGGCGCGGACGGCCCGGCAGACGGCGGTCCACCGGTCGAGGGGGCGCTGCCCTGCGCTGTCGGCGTCCGCCTTCTCGGCGGCGGCGCCGACGGCGTCGTAGGCGTCGACGATGAGGGCGGTGAGCAGGTCGTCGCGGCTGGGGAAGTAGCGGTAGAGCGCGGAGGAGACCATGCCGAGCTCGCGGGCGACGGCCCGGAGGGAGAGCTTGGCGGCGCCCTCGGCGGCGAGCTGGGTGCGGGCCTCGTCCTTGATGGCGGCGGTGATCTCGATGCGGGCGCGGGCGCGGGCTCCTCGAACGGTCGTCATGGAGAGCAGTGTGCCACTTTCGGAGCACCGACACGAAACGAGAGCGCTGCTCTTGCTTGTGAGCACCAAGCCGTGCACACTGATCTCAAGCGAGAGCAGCGCTCACACTTTGACTCCTCAGGAGGACACCATGTCCGCTCGGCCCGCCACCCCCGCCGGCTCCACCCCCGCCGCCCACGTCATGAAGCCCGGCTGGTTCACCGTGAACGTCCTCAACCGCACCGTCTCCTGGATGACCCGCCGCGGAATCAGCGTCTGGGGCTCCCGCGTGCTGGCCGTCCGCGGCCGCAAGAGCGGCGAGTGGCGCCGCACCCCCGTGAACCTGCTGACGGTGGACGGCGTCCAGTACCTGGTGGCGCCCCGCGGCCACGTCCAGTGGACCCACAACATGCGGGCCGCCGGCGGCGGGGAGCTGCACCTCGGCAAGCACATGCAGGAGTTCACGGCGGTCGAGGTCGCCGACGACGACAAGCCCGACGTGCTCCGCGCCTACCTCAAGCGGTGGAAGGCCGAGGTCGGCGTCTTCTTCGACGGCGTGGGCCCGGACTCCTCCGTGGCGGAGCTGCGCGCCGCCGCCCCCAAGCACCCCGTCTTCCGCATCACGACGACGGGCCCCGCCACCCGGGCGGCGTGAACCGGCCCGGACGGCGGAGCCCGTCCTCACGCGTCACGGAACCGGTCCGCGCCCGCACGGCGGTGACGCGCGCGGCGCACGCGCCGCCCGCACCGCACCCTCAGAGCTCCTCGGGAGCCTCCGTGTCGTCCTGCTCGGCGGCCGCCCGCTCCTTCTGCGAGACGCCCCGGCCCGCCGGGCCGACGCCGGAGGACGTGTCCATCCGCCGGTCCAGCATCTCCAGCGCGCGCCGGGCCAGACCGTTCGACCGGACCATGCCACCGAGGGTGGCGGAGCCGCGGGTGATGTCGGCGAAGGCGTTCCAGGCCGGCCGCACGCCCGTGATGGTGGCGTGCAGCAGTCCCGGACGGCGCTCGAAGACGGCGAGCATGCGCCGCCCGACCGCCATCTCGACGCCGAGGCCGGCCTTGATGGCGAAGGCGTAGTTGAGGGCCTGGCGCCGGGCGTCGACCGCGTCGTTCGCCTCGGCGACCCGCACGGCCCACTCGCCGGCGAGCCGGCCCGAGCGGAGCGCGTACGAGATGCCCTCGCGCGTCCAGGGCTCCAGGAGGCCCGCCGCGTCGCCGCAGACGAGCACCCGGCCGCGGGAGAGCGGCGAGTCGTCGGTGCGGCAGCGGGTCAGGTGGCCGGAGGAGATCGTGGGCTCGAAGCCGGCGAGGCCGAGCCGGGCGACGAAGTCCTCCATGTACCGCTTGGTGGCGGCGCCCTCGCCACGCGCCGAGATGACGCCGACGGTGAGGGTGTCCCCCTTGGGGAAGACCCAGCCGTAACTGCCCGGCATGGGGCCCCAGTCGATGAGGACGCGGCCCTTCCAGTCCTCCGCGACCGACGGCGGCACCGGGATCTCCGCCTCCAGGCCCAGGTCGACCTGACCGAGCTTGACCCCGACGTGAGCGCCTATCCGACTGGCGCTGCCGTCGGCGCCGACGACGGCGCGGGCGAGCAGGGTCTCGCCGTCGGCGAGGACGACGGCGGCGGTGCGGCGGTCCGGCACCGAGGGGCCGTGCTGTTCGACGCGGACGACCGTGGCGCCGGTGCGCAGTTCGGCGCCGGCCTTCTGGGCGTGCTCGACGAGCTGTGCGTCGAACTCGGGCCGGTTGATGAGGCCGAAGAGCATCCGGCGCGAGCGGCGGGTGCGGGCGAAGCGTCCGTCCAGGGAGAAGGTGACGGCGTGCACCCGGTCCTGGAGGGGAAGTTCGAAGCCCGGCGGGAGGGAGTCGCGGGAGGGGCCGATGATGCCGCCGCCGCAGGTCTTGTAGCGGGGCAGTTCGGACTTCTCCAGGAGCAGCACCCGGCGGCCGGCCACCGCGGCGGCGTAGGCCGCGGACGCGCCGGCCGGGCCCGCGCCGACGACGACGACGTCCCAGACCTCCGCGGACGCGTCCTCGGGGGTGCCCTCCGTCGCGTCCGCCGCCTCCACCGCGGGCGCGGGGGCGGCCGGCTGCGGGTCCGTCACGTCGCCCGCGACCTCACCCGGGCGCGGGTCCGCCGCGAGGGGCGCGCCCTCGGCGTCCGCGGTCCCGGGACCGGCGGACCCGGCGTCGGCTCCCTCGGGATCGGCGGATCCGGCCGCCGACGTCCCGGTGCCGGCCACGAGGGCCGTGACCTCGGACGTCGCGGTGTCGGGGCCCGGGTCCGCCGCGGCCTGCGCGCCGCCGGCCCCGGGAGCCGCGCCCACTGGCTCGGTGTGCTCCGGGCCGGCGTTCTCTCCGTGCTCGCTGCTCACGATGTGTTTCTGCTCCTGATCCGACCGGTGGTCTGCTCCTGACGCATCCTACGGCGCGGTAGCCAGGGCACGGCGCCGTAGGATCGACGGTGCGTTCGCCGTACCACGACCTACGCCGAACGCCGTCCTCACCTCGTAACGTCGCACCCATCAGGAGCGTGCCCATGTCCTCGAATCCGATCGCCGAGACCGTCCGGTCCCTGATGCCCACGGCCAAGGCCGAGCTGGCCGAGCTGGTGGCCTTCGAGTCGGTGGCGGACGAGGCCGTGGCGCCGCGCAGCGAGTGCGAGGGCGCGGCGAACTGGGTCGCGGACGCCCTGCGCGCCGAGGGCTTCCAGGACGTGGCGCTGCTCGACACGCCGGACGGCTCGCAGTCGGTGTACGGCCTCCTGCCCGGACCGCAGAACGCTCCGACGGTACTGCTGTACGCGCACTACGACGTGCAGCCGAAGCTGGACGAGTCGGCGTGGCTGACCCCGCCGTTCGAGCTGACCGAGCGCGACGGGCGCTGGTACGGGCGCGGCGCCGCCGACTGCAAGGGCGGCTTCGTCCTGCACCTGCTGGCGCTGCGCGCCCTGAAGGCGAACGGCGGCGTCCCGGTCACCGTCAAGGTGATCGTGGAGGGTTCGGAGGAGCAGGGCACCGGCGGTCTGGAGCGGTACGCGGAGCAGCACCCCGAGCTGCTGGCCGCCGACGCGATCGTGATCGGCGACGCGGGCAACTTCCGGGTGGGCCTCCCGACGGTGACGGCGACCCTGCGCGGCATGACGATGATCCGGGTGCAGATCGACACCCTGGAGGGCAACCTGCACTCCGGTCAGTTCGGCGGCGCCGCCCCGGACGCGCTGGCCGCGATGATCCGCGTCCTGGACTCACTGCGCGCCGAGGACGGCTCGACCGTCGTGGACGGGCTGCCGGGCGACCAGGTGTGGGAGGGGCTGCAGTACCCGGAGGAGGACTTCCGCCAGGACGCCAAGGTGCTCTCGGACGTGGCGCTGCCGGGTGCCGGGACGATCGCCGACCGGATCTGGGCGCGTCCCGCCGTCACCGTCATCGGCATCGACTGCCACCCGGTGGCCGGCGCGACCCCGTCGATCCCGAAGTCGGCCCGCGCCCAGCTGAGCCTGCGGGTGCCGCCGGGCCAGGACGCGGCGGAGGCGACGAAGCTGCTCTACGCCCACATCGAGAAGCACACCCCGTGGAACGCCCGGGTCTCCTTCGAGCAGGTCGGCCAGGGCCAGGCGTTCCAGGCGGACACGTCGAGCCCTGCGTACGCCTCGATGGCCGAGGCGATGCGGGTCGCGTACCCGGGTCAGGAGATGCAGACGGCGGGCATGGGCGGCTCGATCCCGCTGTGCAACACGCTGGCGTCGCTGTACCCCGAGTCGGAGATCCTGCTGATCGGTCTCAGCGAGCCGGAGGCGCAGATCCACGCGCCGAACGAGTCCGTGTCCCCGGAGGAGCTGGAGCGCCTCTCGGTGGCCGAGGCGCACTTCCTGGTCAACTACGCGCGCTCGAAGCAGGTCTGACGGCCGGTCGGATTCAGCGCTCGGCGAAGCTCGCCGAGAGCGTAGAAGCGTACGGCGGACCTGCGGCTCTCCGTAGGTTCGCCGTATGGCACCCATCGAGCTCATCCCGATCAGCCCGCGTCTGCACCTGCTGGACTTCTCCATCGGCCAGGCCTATCTGTGGCAGGACGACGGGGAGCTGACCCTGATCGACGCCGGCTGGACCGGTACGGCGCCCGCGATCGCGGAGGCGATACGGTCGGCCGGCCTCGACCCGGCCCGGCTGCGCCGGATCGTGCTGACGCACTGCCACCGCGACCACGTGGGCGCGGCGGGCGAGCTGGCGGAGGCGTACGGCGCCGAGATCGTCGCGCACCGCCTCGACGCGCCGGTCGTCCGGGGCGAGGCACCGGTGCCCGAGCCCGACCTCCTGGAGTGGGAGGTCCCGCTGTTCGCGCACGGCCTGACGGTTCCGGAGGCGCCGCCGACCCGGGTGGACCGGGAGGTGGAGGACGGCGAGGAGCTCGGTTTCGGGGACGGCGCCGTGGTCGTCCACACTCCCGGGCACACCCCCGGCTCGATGGCCGTCCATCTGCCGCGCCACGGCGTGCTGTTCGCCGGGGACACGGCGGCCTCGGTGCAGGGGGTGACCTTCGGCGTCTTCCACGTCGACCGCGCCCTCGCGCGCACGTCCCTGCGGGCGCTGGCCGAGCTGGCCCCGTCGGTGTTGTGCTGTGGTCACGGCGCTCCGGTGACCACGGACACGGCGGCCCGGCTGGCCGAGGCGGTGGCGGCGGCGGGGACCGGCGACGAGGAGCGGCCGGCTCCCGGGACAGCGGCAGCCGACCCGGCGCGGCCGACCGGCCGGACACCGGCCGGCGGACCCCTGACCGATCAGGCGCCGGCCGACCCGGCCGCCGACGACGAGGAGCTGCTGCACCAGCCCGTCGGGTACTGGACCGGCCTCGCGCACCGGGCCGTCACCCGGCATCTGCGGGACGCCATGGCCCGGTCCGACGTCGCGCAGCCGCAGTACTGGGTCCTCAACGACGTCGGCGGCGGGGTCGGGGCCCCGACCCGCGAGGAGGTCGTCGGCCGGCTGACCCCGCTCGCGGACGGACCGGATGAGATCGGCCGGGTCGTCGCCCAGCTGGTCCACCGGGAGTGGCTGCGGGTCGACGCGGACGGCCGCCTGCACCTCACCGGGGCCGGTGAGTCGGCCCGGGTGCGCGTCCGCCGGCTGGTGACGGAGGTGCGGGCGGAGGTCCACGAGGGCATCGACGACGTGGAGTACGTCGCCGCGCTCAAGGTGCTCCGCAGGATGATCGCCCATGTGGAGGGCGCCGCGCCGGAGGCCGCGAGGACGGTGGCCGGCCGAGACGCCGGCGGCCGGTCCCTCCGCCCGGGGCCGTGAGGCCCCGGGCCGTGAGGCCCCGGGCCGTGGGCCCGGTGGTCAACCGGTCCCTCGTCCGCCGACCGGGACGCCGGCCTCCAGGTTGAGCACGGTGCCGCGTTCGCGGGCGCGCAGGGCCCATCGCAGACGGCGGTAGCGGACGGGCGGCAGGAGGTCGGCCGCCTCCTCCTCGGTGACGAAGCGCCAGTCGCGCAGTTCGGCGCCGGGGAGGTGGAGGCGGGCGGTGTCGTCGGCGCGCAGGGTGCCGCCGTCGAAGAGGAGGCGCAGGCCGCCGTGGCCGGGGGGCTGGGGCCGCTCCCAGTCGACGAGCAGCAGGCGGGGCACGGCGTCGAGTTCGAGGCCGATCTCCTCGGCGACCTCGCGCATCCCGGCGCGGGCCGGCGGTTCGCCGCGCTCGACGACGCCGCCGGGGAACTCCCAGCCGGGCTTGTAGGTCGGGTCGACGAGCAGGAAGCGGTCCTGTTCGTCGAAGAGGAGCACCCCGGCCGCGAGGGTCTCGCCGGTCGGTTCCGGGGTCTGGACGATGCCGCAGGGGGCCGCGCGGCCGGCCAGGACCGCGTCGGCGACGGTCCGGGCGGCCTCGGCCACGGTGAGGGAGGAGGTGTCGACGGCGTAGGCGTCGGCGGTGAGCCAGCCGAGCGCGGACCGGTAGGGGGCGAGGTGGTCGTGGCACCAGGTGCGGACGCGTGCGTCGGTCTCGGGGTCGCCGTACTCGGCCCGCTCGTCGATCCGTTGGCGCAGGATCGTTTCCTCCGGTGCGAGCAGGACATGCCGCACCTCGATCCGGCGGGCGGCGAGCCCGCCGAAGATCTCGTCCCGGTAGTCCTGGCGGAGCAGGGTCATCGGGACGATCAGGACGCCGCCGACCTCGGCGAGCAGGGCGGCGGCGGTGTCGACGACCAGGCGCCGCCAGATCGGCAGGTCCTGGTAGTCGTCGACCTCGGCGAGCCGTTTGGCCGGCAGCAGCCGGCGCAGCCCGCCGCCGGTGACCTCGGGGTCGTACAGGGTGCTGTTCGGGATCAGATCGACCAGCTCGCGCGCGGTGCTCGACTTGCCCGCGCCGAACGTCCCGTTGATCCAGACGATCACGATTCCCCCTCATCGGTAGCCCCCTGTGGCTTGCCCTCAACACCCTGCCACGGAAACCCGTGAACGCGTGTCCGGCCTCGACCGTGACGCCTGCGCCCCTCGGTCGTTGACAACGGCGAGCACGAGGGGGTGCGGAGATGAGCCGTAGGATTCTGGAGCGTTTTCCGGCCGGCGGTCCGCGGGGCAGCTGGCCGGCGGAGGAGTTCGCCGGGGCGCGACGGGACGAGGGGGTGCCGGCCCGGGTGGTCATGGACCTGGAGACCGACACCTTCCTGGTGATCGTGGAACAGCGGACGGCGGAGCGCGTACGGGAATGATGGGGAGGCCCGCCTCCTCCGTGCCGGGCGGTCCACCGCGGCGCTCAGGAGCGGGAGGGCCGGACGGTCCACCGTGTCCGGGCGCTCGGTCCCGGACCGGTCCGGGACGCTCCCTCGACGCAAGTCCTCAGGCGTCGGCCCCCGCGTCCGCGCGCGGGCCGGTGACCGCACCCACGCCGGCGGCCGGGCCGGCCTCGTGGCCCGTCGCCCCGCCCGGGACGCCCGCCGCGAAGGCCCTCCACACACCGTCACGCGCGTGCGTGGCGGCGGCCGCGGCACCGAGCAGGCCCGCGTCGGTGCCGGTGAGGGCGGGGACGACGGTGAGGCCACGGGTGAAGGAGAGCGTGGCGTAGTCGGCGAGGCTGCGGCGGAGGGGGGCGAAGAGGACCTCGCCCGCGCCCGCGACGCCGCCCCCGACGACGGCGATGTCGATCTCGACGAGGGCGGCGGTGGCCGCGATGCCGGCCGCCAGCGCCTGGGCCGCGCGCGCGAAGGCCGCGAGGGCGACGGGGTCGCCGGCGCGCGCGGAGGCGGCCACCGCGGCGGCGGAGACGTCGCCGTCGGGGCCGGGCCGCCAGCCGTCGTCCAGCGCGCGGCGGGCGAGGTGGGGGCCGCTGGCGAGGCGCTCGACGCAGCCCCGGGCGCCACAGGCGCAGGGATCGCCGTCGAGGTCCACCGCGATGTGGCCGATGTGGCCGGCGTTGCCGGTGGGGCCCGGATGGACCCGGCCGCCGAGGACGAGGCCGCCGCCGACGCCCGTGGAGACGACGAGGCACAGGGCGTTGTCGTGGCCTCGGGCGGCGCCCACCCAGTGCTCGGCGGCCGTCATGGCGACGCCGTCGCCGACGAGGGTGACGGGCCGTCCGCCCGTGACGCGCCGGACGCCTTCGACGAGCGGGTAGTCGCGCCAGCCGGGGACGTTCACCGGGCTCACCGTGCCCCGGGAGGCGTCGACCGGGCCGGCGCTGCCGATGCCGACCGCCTCCGCGGTCTCCCACAGCGGCGAGGCCGCCAGGTCCCCGAGGACCGCCTCGACCGCGCGCATCACGGTGGCGGCGTCCTCACGCGCGGGCGTGGGCCGCCGGGACCGGACGAGGACCCGCCCTCCGCCGTCGACCAGGGCGCCGGCGATCTTGGTGCCGCCGATGTCGAGCGCGACGGCGAGGCCCGCGGCGGGGTCGGTGTGCATGGGCGCGGGATCTCCAGTCGGCGGCCGGGAACGGTACGTGGTCACGTACAGTCTTCCGCGCGGTGACAACGTTGTCCAGGCCCTATGCTCGACCCGGGACGGCGCGTCGTCCCGCCGGGACCCCGATCCGACGGAGGAATCGCACACCGTGGCCGACATCGCCCGCCGCCCCGAGCACCGCTACGGCAACCGGCCCACGATGAAGGACGTCGCCGCCCGCGCGGGGGTCGGCCTGAAGACGGTGTCGCGGGTGGTCAACGGCGAACCGGGCGTCACCCCCGACACCGAGCGCCGGGTGCAGGAGGCCATCGAGATCCTCGGGTTCCGCCGCAACGACAGCGCCCGCGTCCTGCGCAAGGGCCGGACCGCGACCGTCGGCCTCGTCCTGGAGGACCTCGCCGACCCCTTCTACGGGCCGCTGAGCCGCGCCGTCGAGGAGGTCGCGCGGGCGCACGGAGCGCTCCTCATCAACGGGTCGAGCGCCGAGGACCCCGAGCGCGAGCAGGAGCTCGCCCTGGCGCTGTGCGCGCGCCGGGTCGACGGGCTCATCGTCATCCCCGCCGGCGACGACCACCGGTATCTGGAGCCGGAGATCAGGGCGGGCGTCGCCACGGTCTTCGTCGACCGTCCGGCCGGCCGCATCGACGCGGACGCCGTCCTCTCCGACAGCTTCGGCGGGGCGCGTGCCGGCGTGGCCCATCTCATCGCCCACGGGCACCGCCGGATCGGCTTCATCGGTGACCGGCCCCGCATCCACACCTCCGCCGAGCGGCTGCGCGGCTATCGCACGGCGATGGAGGACGCCGGACTGCCGGTCCGGGACGCGTGGGTGTCGCCCGGCTCCACCGACCCCGAGCGCGTGGGCACCGCCGTACGGGAGCTGCTGGCCGGGCCTGAGCCGGTGACCGCGCTGTTCGCCGGCAACAACCGGGTCACCGTCACCGTGGTCCGCGCCCTCGCCGGGTACCCGCGGCCCGTCGCCCTCGTCGGCTTCGACGACATCGAACTGGCCGACCTCCTCGGCGTGACCGTCGTCGCCCAGGACGCGGCCGCCCTCGGCCGGACGGCCGCGGAGCGGCTCTTCCGCCGTCTCGACGGCGCGGACGAGGCGCCGGAGCGCGTGGTCCTCGGCACCACCCTCCTCGCCCGCGGCTCGGGCGAGATCGCGCCCCAGGCCGGCTGAGGGGGCATGCCCGGGGCCGTACGCCGGCGGACGGCGCGCACCGGGCGGCCGTGGAGTTCTCCCCCTCGCGCGGTGTGCGCCCCCGGACGGCGTCCGGGGGCGGACCCGTGTCCTCAGCAGACGCGCAGGCCGGCGACCGCGCCACCGGCGGCTCCGCCGGAGAGGTGGAGGACGCTCAGATAGACGTTGGTGTTGCCGCTGTCGTCGTCGGTGCGGGCGAACCAGCGGCTGGTGCGGCCCCCGTACGACTCCGTGCGGTCGAGGTCCACCTGGCAGAAGAAGGTGTGCGGACCGGCGCCGACGGTGCCCATCTCGCCGCCGTCGTAACGGGTGGTGGTGGCCCCGCGCACGACCTGGCAGGTGGCGGAGGAGCCGGTGGCGGTGCAGCCCTCGGCAGGCGGCGGGGCCTGGGTGGTGGGTGCCGGGCCGGCGCCGCCGCCCGACGGGCCGCCGGTCGTGTCCGCCCCGCCCGCCGAGGTGTCGCCGCCGGTGCCGCCCGGGGCCGTCGTGGCGCCGCCGCCCGAGGGGGGCCGCGTCCCGGAACCGCCCGCCGCGGCGCCGGCGGCCCCGCCCGCGCCCGCCCCGCCCGCGTCCGCCCCGCCGGCGCTGTCGCCTCCCCCGCCCGGCGTGCCCGCGCCGGGCGGGCGCCCGGAGGCGGTCGGCTCGCCGGGGCGCGCGCCGGCCGACGGCGAGGCCGTGCCGCTCGGCCGCTGCGAGGACGACGCGCCGCCGGTGGCGGGGTCGAGCACCCGGCCCGGGTCCCCGCCGACCGCGCCCCGGCCGTCGGCCTGCGCGGTGTCGCCGGCGGCCCTGTTCCCCGTCCCGTGGTCCAGGAGCGCGTACGTGAGGCCGCCGCCGGCCAGCAGCACCGCGGCCACGGAAGCGGCCACCAGGACCGGCCCCCTGCGCGACGCGCCGCCCGCCCGGCGGGCGGCCCGGGCCCCGGCCCGCCCCGCCGGCGTCCCCACGGGTCCGGCGACGGGAGGCACGCTTCCCGCCGGGGGCACGGGGACGGCCGGCCCGAAGGCTCCGCCGGGTGCGATCCCGCCGGCCGGGTACGGCTCGGAGGGGGCCGCGAAGGGGGCCCCGAAGCCGGCGGCGGGTCCGGCGGCCGCCTCGGCCGGGTCTGGGGCGGCGTGCTGGAGCGCCGGGTCCTCGGCCGGCCCGCCGGTCCGGGCGTCCGTCGGGGCGTCGGCGTCCGTTCCGCCGTGCGCCGCCGGTCCGGCCGCCGGTGCGGCGACCTCGTCCAGGAGCCGCGCCGCCTCGCGGGCCGTCGGCCGGGAGGCCGGGTCCTTGTCGAGGAGACGGCGCAGGACGGGCGCGAGGGGTCCGGCGTGGCGGGGTTCGGGGAGGGGCTCGGTGACGATGGCGGCGAGGGTCGACCAGGTGGAGGTGCGGCGGAAGGGCGAGGCGCCCTCGACGGCCGCGTACAGCGTGGCCCCCAGCGCCCAGACGTCCGAGGCGGGGCCGGGGTCCTGGCCACGGGCTCGCTCGGGGGCGAGGTAGTCGAGGGAGCCGACGATCTCGCCGCTGCGGGTGAGGTGGGTCGCGGAGCCGTCGCCCGGGTCCTCCATCGTGGCGATGCCGAAGTCGGTGAGGACGATCCGCCCCGAGCGGTCGAGCAGGACGTTGCCGGGCTTCACGTCCCGGTGCAGGACGCCCGCGTCGTGGGCGGCGGCCAGGGCCTCCAGGACACGGGCGCCGATCCGGGCGGCCTCGACGGGGTCGAGCGTGCCGCGCTCGCCGAGGACGTCGTCGAGGGAGGGCCCGTCGACGAGTTCCATGACGATGACGGGCCGGCCCTCGTGTTCGGTGACGTCGTGGACGGCCACGACCCCGGGGTGGCGGACGCGGGCGGCGGCCCGTGCCTCCCGGGTCATCCGCAGCCGCAGATCGGCCAGTTCGGGCGCGGCCGCGTCCGAATAGGTGCGGAGCTCCTTGACGGCGACCTCGCGGCCGAGGACCTCGTCGACGGCCCGCCAGACGACCCCCATGCCCCCGCGTCCGAGCCGGCCCACGATTCTGTAGCGGCCCGCGAGCCGCCCGTTCTCCCCCGATGACACCGAAGCCCCGTTCCCCTGTCGAGCATCCGCGCGCATGGCGCTTTAACTCGTACAGGGTACGGGGCAGTTGGCCGGATCGAGACCCTTGTTGGATCTTTGTCCGGCTACTCGGCGGAGGCCGTGAGGTCGCCGCGCCGCGGGGCGGCGAACCGGTCGAGGGCGGCGCGGTCCATGCCGGTGAGGGCGTCGACCTCGGCGGTGTCGAGGGCACCGCAGTCGATGCCGCGCAGCAGGTAGGAGCCGAGGGCCTTGGCGGTCGCGGGCTCGTCCATGACCTCGCCGCCGGCGTGGTTGGCGTACGCGGAGAGACGCTTGGCGGCGGCCTCGAAGCCCTCGCGGTAGAAGGCGAAGACCGCGGCGTAGCGGGTGGGGATGTGACCGGGGTGCATGTCCCAGCCCTGGTAGTAGGCGCGCGCGAGGGCGCGGCGGGTGAGGCCGTAGTGCAGGCGCCAGGCCTCGTGGACGTGCGCGGTGGAGCCGACGGGGAGGACGTTGGTGGAGCCGTCGGAGACGCGGACGCCGGTGCCGGCGGCGGCGACCTGCATGATCGCCTTGGCGTGGTCGGCGGCCGGGTGGTCGCTGGCCTGGTAGGCGGCGGAGACGCCGAGGCAGGCGCTGTAGTCGAAGGTGCCGTAGTGCAGGCCGGTGGCGCGGCCCTCGGCGGCGCCGATCATGCGGGCGACCGCGGCGGTGCCGTCGGTGGCCAGGATGGACTGGCTGGTCTCGATCTGGATCTCGAAGCCGAGGCGCCCCTCGTCGAGGCCGTGCGCCTTCTCGAAGGCCTCCAGGAGGCGGACGAAGGCGGAGACCTGCTCGGGGTAGGTCACCTTCGGGAGGGTGAGGACGAGGCCGTCGGGGAGGCCGCCGTTCTCCAGGAGGCCGGTGAGGAAGACGTCGGTGGTGCGGATGCCGCGGTCGCGGACGGCGGACTCCATGCACTTCATCCGGATGCCCATGTACGGGGCGGCCGTGCCGTTCGCGTACGCCTCCGAGATCAGGCGGGCGGCGCGGGCGGCGTCCTGGTCCTCGTCCCGGCCTGCGTACCCGTCCTCGAAGTCGACCCGGAGGTCCTCGACCGGCTCCCGCTCCAGCTTGGCCCGTACGCGGTCGTGGACGTCCTCGGCGAGGGCGTCCGGGAGGCCGAGGACCGCGGCGAAGGAGGCTGCGTCGGGGGCGTGCTCGTCGAGGGCGGCGAGCGCCTGGTCACCCCAGGAACGGATGGTGCCGGCGTCGAAGACGTCGCCGGGGACGTAGACGGTGTGGACGGGCTGGCGGGTGCCGGGGTCGCCCGGGTAGCGGCGGTCCAGTTCGGCGTCCACCGCGGCGAGGGAGGCGCTGATGCCCTCGCTGACCGCGCCCGCGAGGCTCGTCGACACCTTCTCCTGCTGACCCATCCTGCATCCTCCTGTTTTCCGCTGCACGGAATCAACAATCCGTATGGCGAAGTTAGTAGGCCGTCGGGACCTGAGTCAATGGTTGTCCGAAACGACCGGGGGCCGCACGGCGACAGATCGCCGTGCGGCCCCCAGGCCGAACAGAACCGCAGGTCAGCCCTTGCGGGTCTTGACCTCTTCGGTCAGCTGCGGGACGACGTCGAAGAGGTCGCCGACCACGCCGTAGTCGACGAGGTCGAAGATCGGGGCCTCGGCGTCCTTGTTGACGGCGACGATCGTCTTCGAGGTCTGCATGCCCGCGCGGTGCTGGATCGCGCCGGAGATGCCGGAGGCGATGTACAGCTGCGGCGAGACCGACTTGCCGGTCTGGCCGACCTGGTTGGAGTGCGGGTACCAGCCGGCGTCGACGGCGGCGCGGGAGGCGCCGACGGCGGCACCGAGGGAGTCGGCGAGCGCCTCGATGATCGCGAAGTTCTCGGCGCCGTTGACGCCGCGGCCGCCGGAGACCACGATCGCGGCCTCGGTCAGCTCGGGGCGGCCGGTGGACTCGCGCGGGGTGCGCGCGGTCACCTTGGTGCCGGTGGCCAGGGCGCCGAAGGAGACCGCGAGGGTCTCCACCGCACCGGCGGCCGGGGCGGCCTCGACGGGCGCCGAGTTCGGCTTGACCGTGATGACCGGGGTGCCCTTGGAGACACGGGACTTGGTGGTGAAGGAGGCGGCGAACGCGGACTGCGTCGCGACCGGGCCCTCGTCACCGGCCTCCAGGTCGACGGCGTCGGTGATGATGCCGGAGCCGATGCGGACCGCGAGGCGGGCCGCGATCTCCTTGCCCTCGGCCGAGGACGGGACGAGCACGGCAGCCAGGGAGCCGGCGGCGGACACCGACTCGTACGCGGCCTGGAGGGCGTCGACCTTCGGGACGACGAGGTAGTCGGCGAACTCGGGGGCGTCGGCCGTGAGGACCTTCACCGCGCCGTGCTCGGCGAGCGCGGCCGCGGTGTCGGCGGCGCCGTTGCCCAGCGCGACGGCGACCGGCTCGCCCAGGCGGCGGGCGAGGGTCAGCAGCTCCAGGGTGGGCTTGCGGACGGCTCCGTCGACGTGGTCGACGTAGACGAGAATCTCAGCCATGGGACTTCAATCTCCTGCGAACGAAAGGGACGGTCTGAGGGGCTCGCGCGAGCCTTAGATGAACTTCTGGCTCACGAGGAACTCGGCGAGCTGCTTGCCGCCCTCGCCCTCGTCCTTGACGATCGTGCCCGCGGTGCGCGCCGGACGCTCGGCGGCGGAGTCGACGGCGGTCCAGGCGCCGGCGAGGCCGACCTCGTCCGCGTCGATGTCCAGGTCGTCCAGCTCCAGGGACTCCACCGGCTTCTTCTTGGCGGCCATGATGCCCTTGAAGGACGGGTAGCGCGCCTCGCCCGACTGGTCGGTCACGGACACGACGGCCGGGAGGGAGGCCTCCAGCTGCTCGGAGGCGGAGTCGCCGTCACGGCGGCCGGTGACCTTGCCGTCCTCGATCTTGACCTCGGAGAGCAGCGTGACCTGCGGGACGCCCAGGCGCTCCGCGAGGATGGCCGGGAGGACGCCCATGGTGCCGTCGGTGGAGGCCATGCCGGCGATGACGACGTCGTAGCCGGTCTTCTCGATGGCCTTGGCGAGCACGAGCGAGGTGCCCATCACGTCGGTGCCGTGGAGGTCGTCGTCCTCGACGTGGACGGCCTTGTCGGCGCCCATGGAGAGCGCCTTGCGGAGCGCGTCCTTGGCGTCCTCGGGGCCGACCGTGAGCACGGTGACCTCGGCGTCGTCCGCCTCCTCGGCGATCTGCAGGGCCTGCTCGACCGCGTACTCGTCGAGCTCCGACAGCAGACCGTCGACGTCGTCGCGGTCGACCGTGAGGTCGTCGGCGAACTTCCGGTCTCCGGTCGCGTCGGGCACGTACTTCACACAGACAACGATCCTCAAGCTCACGCCGGCTCTCCTACTGCATCGTCATAACTGGGCTGCCTTGTTGCTCGCAGCATAGGCGCCTGAAGGGCGGGTTTCCGGTCGGGGCGCCGGACGCCCCGACCGGAATATTACTCGTCAGTACACCCAGTTTGTTACCAGTAAGCAAGCGCTCAGGCGTGTGATCTGGCCAACGCGCGCAGAGCGGCGCGTCCGGGAACCCTCAGTCGCGCAGCGCGTGGAAGCGGCCGTGGTGGTAGAGCAGCGGCCGGCCCGCGCCGTCCGGGTCGCCGGCCACCGCCTGCGCGATGACGATCCGGTGGTCACCGGCCGGCACGCGGGCCACCACGCGGCAGACCAGCCAGGCCAGGACGCCGTCGAGCACCGGCACGCCCTCGGGTCCGACGCTCCAGCGGGTGTCGTCGCCGAACCGGTCGGCGCCGCTGCGGGCGAAGGTGGCGGCCAGCTCCTGCTGGTGTTCCCCGAGTATGTGCACGCCGATGAACTCGGTCTCGGCCAGCACCGGCCAGCTGGAGGAGGTGGTGCCCACCCCGAAGGAGACCAGCGGGGGTTCGGCGGCGACGGAGTTCAGCGAGGTCGCGGTGAAACCGACGGGACGCTCGCCGTGCGCGGTGATCACGGCCACACCGGCGGCGTGCCGGCGGAAGACGGAGCGGAGCAGATCGGGAGAGGCCTGGCGGGGCGCGCCGATGGTGGGCACGGTACGGAGCTCGGGCGAAACCGTCATGGAGTTGTCCTTCTGCGAGGGCGGCATGAGGGGGGTCCTGGGGTGCTCAGACACCCGGACAGCGCGCGCTCGCGTTGCGGGCCAGGTCCACGTGGACGCGGCCGTAGAGAAGGAGTTCTAGGGGCACTCCGTCAGGGTGACGATCGTTGCGGGGTGCAGTCAAGCGTGTACCGCAATATGGGAGAAGCGTCACCGCCCGGGAGAGAGCATGGGCGAGGGGTTCCCCGACACCTTCCGCGCCCCCGGATCCGTCAGGTCCGGGCGCCCCCCCATGGGAGGAGCGGCGTGCGGCGGCGTGGCGGCGCGTCAGACCGCCTGCCCCAGCGCGGCGATGACGTCCGCGCGGCGGGGCTGCCCCGCCGCCCGGCGGACGACACGGCCCGCCCCGTCGAGGACGAGGACGGTGGGCGTACGGGCGATGCCCAGCTCACGGACCAGGTCGAGCCGCTCCTCGGCGTCGATCTCCACGTGCCCCACGCCCGGCACCATGGCGGCGACCTCGGCGAGGGTGCGGCGGGTGGCCCGGCAGGGCTGGCAGAAGGCGGTGGAGAACTGCACGAGCGTGGCCCGCTCCCCCAGTTCGGCCCCGAGCGCCTCCGGCCCCAGGATCTCGCCCATCCGTCTCCCCTTCCTCACCCGTCTCCGAGTCCAGCGTCGCACGGCACCGTTCGATTCCCGCCACGGCCACCGCGAGTGACGAGAATCTCCCCGTACGAAGCCGCCTGGACTGGTCACGGGGCCCCACATGGGGCACGATCTGCCCAAAGCCGAAAACCTACGGCCGCGTAACTTCGCCGGGAGAACCCGCTCCGGGCACACGAAGAAGAGGTTCCTCTCCGATGGCAGAACTCGTCTATCGACCGGTCGTCGGTGCCGCGCTCACCCTGTTCAAGGCGCTCGACCTGAAGATCGACACCCAGGGTTCGGAGCACATCCCGCGGACGGGCGGCGCCGTGCTGGTGAGCAACCACATCAGCTATCTGGACTTCATCTTCACCGGCCTCGCGGCCCTGCCCCAGAAGCGTCTGGTGCGCTTCATGGCGAAGGACTCGGTCTTCCGGCACAAGGTCTCCGGCCCGCTGATGCGCGGCATGAAGCACATCCCCGTCGACCGCTCCCAGGGCGAGCACGCCTACCGCCACGCCCTGGAGTCGCTGCGGGCGGGCGAGATCGTCGGCGTCTTCCCCGAGGCGACCATCTCCCCGTCGTTCACGCTGAAGGGCTTCAAGACGGGCGCGGCGCGCCTGGCGCAGGAGGCCGGGGTGCCGCTGATCCCCATGGCGCTGTGGGGCACCCAGCGGCTGTGGACCAAGGGCCGCCCGCGGAACTTCAAGCGCAGCCACATCCCGGTGACGATCCGGGTGGGCGAGCCCGTCGAGGCTCCGGCCGACCAGTACGCGGGCGCCATCACCCGGCGGCTGCGCGAGCGGGTCCAGGAGCTCCTGGAAGCCGCCCAGCGCGCCTACCCGGTCCGCCCGAAGGACGCGGACGACACCTGGTGGATCCCCGCCCACCTCGGCGGTACGGCCCCGACGCCGGCCCAGGTCAAGGAAGCGGGCTGACCGCACCGCTCCCGTGACCCCCGGCGCACCGCGCCGGGGTCACAGTTCGCCGGGGAGGGTCCTCCAGAGGTGGGTGCGGTCCGGGGCGGCCCTGAGGGCGTCCAGGACGGCCGGGTGCGGCTCGGCCCACAGCTCCGGGTAGTCCACCTCCCCGAACTCCGGGCGTACGGTCCAGGCCAGCCGCTCCTCCGCGAGCGAGAACCGGGCGTCGACGCCGGGCTTGTTCCCCCGTACGTCCTGGCGTGCCCAGCGCCCGCCGGGCAGCAGGACGGCGACGAGGCCGTGGACGGCCGGGTTCGAGCCGTCGTCGTCGGCGAGCCGCTGGTAGCAGAGGGCGGCCGGGATGCCCCGGGCCCGCAGGAGCGCGGCGTACGCGATGGACTTGGCGTAGCAGATGCCGGTGCGCTGCTCCAGGACGTCGGAGGCGCGCCAAGTGACCCGGGGGTCGCCGGAGTCCGCCGAGTGCGGGACGGTGTCGCGGACGTAGGCGTAGGCCGCCTCGGCATAGGCATGCACGTCGGGATGGTCCGCGGTGAGCGCTTCGGCCACGGCCCGGACCTGCGGGTGGGTATGGTCGACGGACTCGCTCGCGCGAAGGTACGCGGTGATGTCAGGGTCCTGCTGAAGGAGTTCCATGCGGGACGACCCTAGGAAAACGGCCGGACGGAGTCAATGACTTTCCGTCCGGCCGTATATTCATGCATCACTGCGGATTACCGGGCGAGCTCTTCCTTCAACGCCTGGAGGAAGGCGTCGACGTCGTCCTCCGTGGTGTCGAAGGCGCACATCCAGCGCACGTCGCCGGCGGTCTCGTCCCAGAAGTAGAAGCGGAAGCGTTCCTGCAGACGCCGGGTGACGTCGTGCGGCAGCCGGGCGAAGACCGCGTTGGCCTGCACCGGGTAGAGGATCTCCACCCCGTCGACCTCGCGCACCCCGGCCGCGAGCCGCTGCGCCATCGCGTTGGCGTGGCGGGCGTTGCGCAGCCAGAGGTCCTTCGCGAGGAGCGCTTCGAGCTGCACCGACACGAAGCGCATCTTCGAGGCGAGCTGCATGGACAGCTTGCGCAGGTGCTTCATGTGGCTCACCGCGTCGGGGTTGAGCACCACGACGGCCTCGCCGAAGAGCATGCCGTTCTTCGTGCCGCCGTACGAGATCACGTCCACGCCCACGGCGTTGGTGAAGGCGCGCATCGGCACGTCCAGGGAGGCCGCCGCGTTGGCGATCCGGGCCCCGTCGAGGTGCACCTTCATGCCCTTGGCATGGGCGTGCTCGACGATCGCACGGATCTCCTCGACCGTGTAGACCGTGCCCAGCTCGGTGTTCTGGGTGATCGAGACGACCTGCGGCATCGCCCGGTGCTCGTCCTCCCAGCCCCATGCCTGCCGGTCGATCAGCTCGGGGGTGAGCTTGCCGTCCGGGGTCGGCACGGTGAGCAGCTTGAGGCCGCCCATCCGCTCCGGCGCGCCGCCCTCGTCCACGTTGATGTGGGCGGACTCGGCGCAGATCACGGCACCCCAGCGGTCGGTGAGCGCCTGGAGGGCGGTCACGTTCGCGCCGGTGCCGTTGAAGACCGGGAACGCCTCGGCGGTGGGGCCGAAGTGGCTGTGCATGATCCGCTGGAGGTGGTCGGTGTACGCGTCCTCGCCGTAGGCGACCTGGTGGCCGTCGTTGGCGAGGGCGAGTGCGGCGAGCACCTCCGGGTGGGCGCCGGCGTAGTTGTCGCTGGCGAAGCCCCGGACCGACGGGTCGTGGTGACGACGTGCGTCGGTCCTGGGGCCGAGGGCCGCTGTCACGGCTTGGGGGTCAGCCACAGACGCTGTCCATTCACTTCCTGGGCGGGCTTGTCCCACAGGCCGGCGATCTCGTCGGCCAGGTCCTTGACGTCGGTGAAGCCCGCGAACTTCGCGCTGGGGCGCTCGGCGCGCATGGCGTCGTGCACCAGCGCCTTGATCACCAGGATGGCAGCCGCCGCCTGCGGGCCCTCGTCGCCCCCCAGCTTGCGGAAGGAGTCGGCCATGGCGAGCGTCCACGCCTCGGCGGCCGCCTTGCCGGCGTTGTACGCGGCGTTGTTGGCGAGCGGCTTGTGCGCGCCGACCTGGCTGACCAGCGCGTAGCGGCCGCGGCCGCCGCTGCGCAGCAGTCCGTCGTGGAAGGCCAGCGAGGTGTGCTGGACCGTGCGGATCAGGAGCTTCTCCAGGAAGTCCCAGTCCGCGAGGTCGGACTCGGTGAAGGAGGGGGCTCCGCGCCAGCCGCCGACGAGGTGCACCACTCCGTCGATCCGGCCGAACTCCTTCTCGGTCTTCGCGGCCCAGTCACGCGTGGCGGCGAGGTCGAGGAGGTCGACGGTGTCCCCGATGACCTTGGCCCCGCCGTGGGCGTAGCGGGCGGCGTCGACGGCCTCCGCGAGGCGCGCCGGGTCCGCGTCGGAGCCGACGACGGTGGCGCCGGCCTCGGCGAGGCGGATCAGGGTCGCGCGGCCCGCGGGGCCGGCCGCGCCGGCGACCGCGATGACGGCGCCGTCGAGCGGCCCGCCGTTTCCGTTGGCGTTCATGGTCGACGCCTCCTCCGTGTGCTCCGTCGATTCGCTCACGCGGCGGCCCGCTCAGAGACGTCGGCGGCGGTGATCCCCTTGGTGTCGGCGATCACGCCCTTCAGCTTCTTGGCGAGGGCCTCAAAGAACATGCTGAGCGGAAACTCGTCCGGAAGCACGTCGTCGACGAGCTTGCGCGGCGGGAGGGACAGGTCCAGGGCGTCGGGACCCTTGGCCCACTTCGATCCCGGGTGCGGGGCGAGGTAGGTGGAGACGAGCTCGTACGCCTTGAACCAGTGGACGAGCTTGGGGCGGTCGATGCCCTCGCGGTAGAGGGTCTCGATCTCGGCGCAGAGCTGGTTGGTGACCTGCGGGGCGCGCTGCCAGTCGATCTTGAGGGTGTTGTCCGTCCAGCGCACCACGTCGTGCTTGTGGAGGTACGCGAAGAGGAGCTGGCCGCCGAGACCGTCGTAGTTGCGGACGCGGTCGCCGGAGAGCGGGAAGCGGAACATCCGGTCGAAGAGGACGGCGTACTGCACGTCGCGGCCGTGCGGGTTGCCCTCGGACTCCAGCTTCACTGCCTCCTTGAAGGCGGTGAGGTCGCAGCGGAGCTCCTCCAGGCCGTACATCCAGAACGGCTGGCGCTGCTTGATCATGAAGGGGTCGAAGGGCAGGTCGCCGTGGCTGTGGGTGCGGTCGTGGACCATGTCCCAGAGCACGAAGGCCTGCTCGCAGCGGGTCTGGTCGTCGACCATCGCGGCGATGTCCTCGGGCAGCTTGATGCCCAGGGTGTCCACGGCGGCCTCGGTGACCTTGCGGAAGCGGGCGGCCTCACGGTCGCAGAAGATGCCGCCCCAGCTGAAGCGCTCGGGGGCCTCGCGGACGGCGATGGTCTCGGGGAAGAGGACGGCCGAGTTGGTGTCGTACCCGGCGGTGAAGTCCTCGAAGGTGATGCCACAGAAGAGCGGGTTGTCGTAGCGGGTGCGCTCCAGCTCGGAGAGCCACTCCGGCCAGACCATGCGCAGCACGACGGCCTCGAAGTTGCGGTCCGGGTTGCCGTTCTGCGTGTACATGGGGAAGAGCACGAGGTGCTGGAGCCCGTCCACGCGGTCCGCGGCCGGCTGGAAGGCCAGCAGCGAGTCCAGGAAGTCCGGGACCTCGAAGCCGCCCTCGGCCCACTTGCGCAGGTCGGAGACGAGCGCGCGGTGGTAGGCGCCGTCGTGCGGGACCAGCGGGGAGAGCTGCTCCAGCGCGGCGACGACGCGGTCGACGGTCAGCCCCACGACGGAGCGCGCGGGCGCGCCCTCGGCGTCGAGGTCGACGGACCCGTCGGGGCGCTGCCAGGCGCGGATCTCCTCCACGGCATTCTTGAGCTCGGGCCAGGCCGGGTGGTCGATCACCCGGGCGTCGGTGGCTATGCCCCCACCAGTCACGTCCTGCACAAGAATTTCCGTCATTCCTCTTCCTCCACAGGAGAACCTCGCGTCAACCCACGTTAACCACTGACGGTTCTCCACCACAAGGGGAGCAAGAGAAATTATCCTGCCTGACCCCCCTGCCGACGGAAGTTTTTCCTGTCAGGCAGGGAGGAGGCCACGCTTCCGCCGCAGAGATCAGTGCAGCGGCTTGATCAGCAGCTCGAACTCCAGATCGTCTCGCTGCGGCACGCCGAAGCGCTCGTCTCCGTACGGGAACGGCGTCATCCGGCCGGTGCGCCGGTAGCCGCGCCGCTCGTACCAGGCGATGAGCTCCTCGCGCACGGAGATCACCGTCATGTGCATCTCGCGGACGTCCCACAGCTCGCGCACCCGGCGCTCGGCCTCCGCGATGATCTGCTTGCCCAGACCGCCGCCCTGGAGCTCGGGACGGACCGCGAACATGCCGAAGTACGCTGCCTCGCCGCGGTGCTCCAGCTGGCAGCAGGCGATGACGTCCCCGTCGCGCTCCACGACCAGCAGACGGCTGCCCGGGGTGGTGATGACGGCGGCCACCCCGTCGGGGTCGGTCCGCTGCCCCTGGAGGAGGTCCGCCTCCGTCGTCCAGCCGCCGCGGCTGGCGTCGCCCCGGTAGGCCGACTCGACGAGCGGGACGAGCGCGGGAACGTCGTCCAGGACCGCCTCTCGATAGCTGATCCGGCCGGTCTCCTGGGACGTGGCGGTCTCCATGTGGGCGGGGCTCCCCTCGGGCGCTGAGGCCTGTGCGCTGACGATCGCCGTGCGCGATCGTCCCGAGCCTAACGCGCGCGCCTCGCACTCCCCCTCGTACATCCGTGCGCGCCCGTGCGCCCGCGTGCCGGTCCCGGGCCGCGGGCATTCCTCCCTGGACGGGACGGCGTCGAGGGGGAGGTGTTCCGTGCACGGACCGGCCCTGTCCGGGTGGCTGCTGGTCGCGCTCTGCGCGGCGACCGGCCTCTCCTGCCTGCTCCGGATGCGGGCGTCCGCCGGGGAGGACCGACGCGTCGCGGGCGGCGAGGCGGTCATGGGCTTCGGGATGGCCGCCATGGCCGTGCCCGCCGCGGCCCTCTCGCCGCCGGAGTGGGGCTGGGCGCTCTACGCGGCGGTCTTCGGCGGCGCGACCCTGCACGGCCTTCCGGCACTGCGACGGGGCGGCCACCACCTGCACCATCTGATCGGGTCGCTGGCCATGCTCTACATGGCGGTGGCGATGGCCGCCCCCGGCGCGCCGGGGGCGCACGCGGCGCACGCGGCCGTGACGGGACCGGCGGGCGGCATACCCGTCCTGACGGGCACGCTGCTCCTCTACTACACGGCCTACGTGCTGCGCGCGGGCACCCGGCTCGTCCCGGTGGCGGCCGGCGGCGGTCCGGGCCCGGCGTGGGCGGCGCGGCCGGAGTTCACGCTCGCCTGCCGGCTCGCCATGGCGCTCGCGACCCTGGCCATGCTGGTCACGCTCTGAGCCCGGAGGGCGCGGCGACCGAGCCCGGAGGGCCGGCGGAGGGCTCGGGGGCGGCGGTCGCGGGCCGGGTGCGGCAGGGTCCGGCGTCCAACGAAACCGTGGCGTACGTCACTTGCCCCGCGAGGCCGTATCCCCGGCCGAACCGCCCTCATAGGCTGACGCCATGTGGGTCTCCCTCGCACTGCTCCTGCTCGGCGTCCTGACCGCCCTGGCGGCCCCTCGGCTGCTCTCGCGGGCCGACTGGGCGGAGCGAGAACCCGTGGTCGCCCTGTGGGTGTGGCAGTGCGTGGTCGCGGCCGTCCTGCTCAGCTTCGCCCTCTCCATGACCCTCAGTGCCTCCACCGCCTGGCAGGCCGTCCGGGGGCAGCTCTTCGCCCCCGCGCCGCGCGCGGTGGTCGACGCCTACGAACTCGGCACCACCGGGCCCTGGTCCGGCGTCCTCGCCGTCGCCCTGGCGGCCGGCGGCGCGTGGTCCGGGGCGATGCTGGGCCGGGAGATCGGGCGGGCCCGCGCGCGGCGGCGGCAGCGGCACTGCGACCTCCTCGTCCGCTCCCCGCTGCTGCCCGGCGAGCAGCCGGGCGGCGAACGGCTCGTGGTCCTGGAGGGCGAGCGGCCCGACGTCTGGTGGCTGCCGGGCGCCACGCCCCAGCTGGTCATCACCACGGCGGCGCTGCGGCGGCTGAAGGGACGACAGCTCGACGCGGTGCTCGCCCACGAACAGGGCCACGCGCGCGCCCGGCACGACTGGCTGCTGCACTGTTCGGCCGCACTGGCCGAGGGGTTTCCCGGCATCCCGGTCTTCGCCGCCTTCCGCGAGGAGATGCACCGGCTGGTCGAACTGGCCGCCGACGACGTGGCCTCGCGCCGCTTCGGCCGTCTGACCATCGCGCTCGCCCTCGTCGAACTCAACGAGGACCGCGGGGTGTTCGGCCCGGGCCCCGGCCCGGACGGCGATCTGCCGCAGCGCGTGAACCGGCTCCTGACGGCCGCGCCCCGGCTCACCGCCGGACGCCGTCTCCGCCTCACGGCCGCCGCCTCCCTCGTCCCGGTGGTGCCGGTCCTCGTCGCCTTCGTGCCGGCGCTCAGCGCGCTCGGCTAGGCCGTCTCGTTCGTATCCTGCCGGTTGAGCCCGTGGCGTCCGGTGCCGTGGATCGCAAGGCGGAGAGGCTGCCGCGTACGGGGCGTCCTCGGGTGCCTCGACGACGCGGCGGGAGGCGGTGCCGGGCGGCACGGGTCAGGCAAGACACGAAAGGGATGCCCATCCGCGGCGCGCGGGGCGCGCACGGACGGTCCGCCGAGGCGCTCCGTCGGGCAGGATCGGCCCATGCGCACCTCCGCCGTGGTCTCCGGCGCCCTGTCCGTCCTCCTGCTCGTCCTCGTCGCCGTGGGGTGGCCGCCCCTGCTGGCGTTCGACCGGTCGGTCGCCACCACGCTGCACCGGAGCGCCCTCGCCCATCCCGGTTTCACCCACCTCAACCGCGTCCTCACGGACTGGGTGTGGGACCCGTGGACCATGCGCGCCCTGGCCGCCGCCGTCGTCGTCCTGCTCTGCTTCCGGCGCGCGTTCCGCCTCGCGCTGTGGGTGGCGGTCACGACCCTGGTGGCCGCCGGCCTCCAGCAGGGCATGAAGGCCCTGGTGGGCCGCGAGCGGCCGGAGTGGACCGTCCCGGTCGACTCGGCCCGGTACGCGGCCTTCCCGTCCGGGCACGCGATGGCGGCGACGGTGACCTGCGGACTGGTCCTCTGGGTCCTGGCGCTCCACTGGCGGCCCGAGTGGCGCGGCTGGGGCGTCATCGCGGGCGCCGCGCTCGTCTCGGTCGCCGGCGTCGGGTGGACGCGGGTCTACCTGGGCGTGCACTGGCCGTCGGACGTCGTCGAGGGATGGCTCCTCGGCTGGTGCTGCGTGGCCGTGGCCGTCCTCACCTACCGGTGGAGCGGAAGCCGGCCGGCGCGGACCGCGGCGGGGGACGGCTCGTCCGGCGGGCTCCCCGGAGACGGCCGGACACCCGGCGCGGACCCGCCCGGCGGCCCGGCCGACGGGCGCGGAGCGGAGAAAGAACGATGACGCCGCCTGTTCTGGACGATCCCCCGTGTCGCCCAGAACAGACGGCATGCCCGACGACCCACCACACAGGCGGGCCGACCGGCTGCGCCGAGTATATTGGCTGGCAGCCAGTCAACGCAGGAGCCCAGCATGTCCCCGCGTAGCCCATCGGTCAATGAAGAGCTCCGACGACGGTCCCGTGAGCGCATTCTGCAGGCCACCGTGGACCTCGTCGGCACGAACGGCTACGAGGCGACCACGCTCGGCGACATAGCGGAGCGGGCCGGCACGGCGCGCGGTCTCGTCTCGTACTACTTCCCGGGCAAGCGCGAGCTGCTGCAGGCGGCGGTGCACCGGCTGATGCACCTCACGCTGGAGGCGGGGCTCGAACGCGAGCCGCGCACGGAGGACGGGCGCGAGCGGATGGCCCGTGCGATCGACGCGATCCTGGGCCTGGCGGCGACGCGGCCGACGCTGATGCGGACCCACATGGCGGGCATCCTGCAGGCCGACGGGTTCGTGCAGTGCCAGGAGCAGCAGCGCCTCGCGTTCCTGCTGCGGGACACGGTCACGCGGTACGGCTCGCCGGACGTGGACACGGACTATCCGCTGCTGCGCGCGCTGCTGATGGGCGCCGTGGTCGCGGTGCTGCTGCCGGGCGCCCCGATGCCGCTGGCGCGTCTGCGGGCGGAGCTGTTCCACCGGTACGGGCTGGACTGGGAGATGGGTGCGCCGCCGGACGGAGGTCCGCCCGGCGGCGCGCCGGCGTCCGGGCCCTCAGCGGGCCCGCACGGTCCGGATCAGTCGTCGAAGTCGAAGTAGTCCGGCTGGGTCTGGACGTTGAGCTCGTCCATCCGGATGCGCTTCGCGGGGTCGGTGCGGCGGTCGGAGATCTTCAGGACGTCGAAGCCCTTGGCGATGTCGTTCGAGTAGATGTAGCCGTTGTAGTAGTACGCCGACCACGAGCCGCCGGTGGCGAGGGTGGTCGCGGAGACCGGGCCGCGCTCGAAGTAGGCGATCTCCTTCGGGCGGGAGGAGTCGGTGAAGTCCCAGACGGAGACACCGCCCTGGTACCAGGCCTGGACCATGATGTCCTTGCCCTTCACCGGGATCAGCGAGCCGTTGTGGGCGACGCAGTTCTCGGTGTCGGCCTGGTGGCGCGGGATCTTGAAGTAGCTGCGGAAGACGAGCTTGCGGTGCTTGCCCTTGCCGACGATGTCGTAGATGCCGTCGGCACCGCGATGGGGGCCGACCACGGCGTTGCAGGTGGCCGCGCCGCCGCCGCCGAGCTCGTCGGTGAAGACGACCTTGTTCGCCTTCTGGTTGAAGGTCGCGGAGTGCCAGAACGCGAAGTTCACGTTGTCCTGGACCCGGTCGATCACGCGCGGGTGCTCGGGGTCCTCGATGTCGAAGAGGATGCCGTCACCCATGCACGCGCCGGCCGCGAGGTCCTGCTCGGGGAGCACGGTGATGTCGTGGCAGCCGGTGGTCTTGGAGACACCCGGGTTGGTGGGCGCGCCCGGGTTGCCGCCGCCGTCCGGGCCCTCGCCCGGGAAGAGGACGGGGAAGTTGACGACCGCGGCCTTCTCCGGCGCCTTGCGGGGCACCTTGATGACCGAGATGCCGTCGTGCGGGGGCTGGCAGTCGGGGAACGCGGCGCTGGGCGAGTACGAGGAGACGTAGATGTACACGTCCTTGCGCTTCGGCAGGATCGTGTTCGTGTGGGATCCGCAGGCGGTCTCGACGGCGGCGACGTACTTCGGGTTGGCGATGTCGCTGATGTCGAAGATCTTCATGCCCTCCCAGGATTCCTTGACCGAGGCGGGCTGCGTGGTGCTGGCGCAGGAGTTGTCGCTCCGGGAGGAGTCGGTGGAGAGGAAGAGCAGGTCCCCGGAGACGGAGACGTCGTTCTGGGAGCCCGGGCAGAGGACCTGGGCAACGGTCTTCGGGGCCTTCGGGTTGCTGATGTCGAAGATCCGGAAGCCGTCGTAGTTGCCGGCGAAGGCGTACTTGCCCTGGAAGGCGAGGTCCGAGTTGATGCCCTGGAGGGCGTCCTTCGGGATGTTCACGAGGTGCTCGATGTTCGCGCTGTGGACGATCTCGTCCACGCCGGGTATCTCGCCGCTCCGGATGGCGGAGCGCGCCTCGGCCGCCTGCTCGGCGGAGACCTTGCCCTGGACGGGCGCGTCACCGGGGTCGGGCGTGGCGGCCGCGGGGCCTGCCACGAGCATGGCGGCCAGCAGTCCGGCGGCGGCCGATGCCACGCCCAGACGTCTGATCCGTGCACGCGGGTCTCGCGTGTCGTGCGTCGTACGCGGGGTACGCAACGAAGTCACTCCGTCCTCCCTGGTATCCGTTCAGCCTTGAACGGGTGTTGGACCCCGGCAGTATCTTCCTTGCCGTGCACATCTCAACAGATGGCAACACAGACGTAATGAAGGTTTTTGATCGACCGGTCCGAGAAAAGTGCTAGGAACGGTCCTTGTCCCCGCAAGAACACCTGGAGGTCGCGTTGTTGATCCGCCGTCAGCGTGCTGCCGTCGCCGTGCTCGTGTCCGCCGCCGCCGTACTCGCCCTGGCCGCCTGCGAGTCGGGGACGGACGGGGCCGCGCCGCAGGCCGCGGGGTCGACCGCGAACACGGTGGTGGCGCCGGGGAAGCCCGGCGAGCCGGCCCGGCGGATCTCCCCCGAGGAGGCCGCCCGGCTGCTTCCCGACGAGAGCCCGAACAGCGCCGACTTCCGTTATGTACAGATGATGATCGTCCACCACCGCCAGGCCCTGACCATGACGGCCCTCGCCCCGCAGCGGGCGAGTTCCCCGCAGGTCAAGAAGGTCGCGGAACGGATCTCGGCGGCTCAGCAGCCGGAGATCGGCGCCATGGAAGGTTGGCTGAAAAACAACGGCGGTCCGCGCGAGCAGGGCGGCCACGACCATCACTCGATGCCCGGCATGGCCTCCGAGGCCCAGCTGAAGGAACTGGCGGGCGCGAAGGGCAGGGCCTTCGACGCGCTCTTCCTGAAGCTCATGATCACGCACCACCAGGGCGCCGTGACGATGGCCTCGGAAGCCCTGGGCGAGGGCAACAACAGCCTCGTGGAGGAGATGGCGAACGACGTGATCGCGCAGCAGACCGCGGAGATCAGCCGGATGCGGTCGCTGTAGTCACGGCCCCGCGGGAGTCACGGGAGGACGGGCGGGGACGGCAAGCGGCGGACCCGGAGGACGGGCGGCCCGCCGGGCCGCCGCCCGGGGCCGGGTCCTCCCGGACCACGGGACGGTCCGGGGAGGTCAGGCCGTCCCCTCCTCACCCTCGCCCGCGTCGTCGCGCGCCGCCTGGGCTCCCGAGGACGCCAGGACGGCGTCGAGGAGGCCGGGGAAGAGGGCGTCGAGGTCGTCCCCGCGCAGCGCGTTGAGCTTGGCCGTACCGCGGTATGTCTGCCGGATCACGCCGCTCTCGCGCAGCACCCGGAAGTGGTGCGTCGTCGTCGACTTGGTGACCGGGAGGTCGAAGCAGGAGCAGCTCAACTCGGCGCCCTCGCGCGCCATGTCGCGCACGATCCGCAGCCGCACCGGGTCAGCGAGCGCGTGGAGCACCGCCTCCAGGCGGATCTGCTCGCGGGCGGGGTGTTCGAGGGCGCGGGCGCTGGTCGTGGTCGTCATGGCGGCGGCTCCACTTCATCCGGGTGCGCCCATTGTACGAGAACCCTCGTAGTTTGACAGTTGCCGTACTACGATGCGTATCGTACGAGTGTCGTCGAGGCACCCCGAAACGGAGTCCGTCATGAGCGTCGCCCTGTTCGAGCCCTACACCCTGCGTTCCCTGACCGTGCCCAACCGGGTCTGGATGGCGCCCATGTGCCAGTACTCCGCGGAGACGACCGGGCCGAACGCAGGCGTCGCCGGCGACTGGCACTTCGCCCACTACGCCGCCCGCGCCACCGGGGGCGCGGGACTCGTCCTCGTCGAGGCGACCGCCGTCGCGCCCGAGGGCCGGATCAGCCCGGCGGACCTGGGGCTCTGGAACGACGCCCAGACCGAGGGCCTGCGGCGCATCGCGGGATTCCTCAAGGAGCACGGCACCGTCCCCGGCATCCAGATCGGCCACGCCGGCCGCAAGGCGTCCACCGACCGCCCGTGGGAGGGCCGCGGCCCCGTCGCGCAGGGCGGTGACGGCTGGCAGCCCGTCGGCCCGAGCCCGGTGCCCTTCGCCGAGGGCTACCCGGTGCCGACCGAGCTGACGGTGGACGCGATCCGGGAGATCACCGCCCGGTTCGCCGACGCCGCCCGCCGGGCCCTCGACGCCGGCTTCGAGGTCGTCGAGGTGCACGGCGCCCACGGCTACCTCATCGGCGAGTTCCTCTCCCCGCACAGCAACCGCCGCACGGACGAGTACGGCGGCTCCTTCGAGAACCGGACCCGGCTCGCGCTGGAGGTCGTCGACGCCGTGCGCGCCGTGTGGCCCGAGAAGCTGCCCGTCTTCTTCCGCGTCTCCGCCACCGACTGGCTGGAGGAGCAGGGCTGGACGGTCGACGAGACCGTCCGCTTCGCCGCGCTGCTCCGCGAGCACGGCGTGGACCTGCTCGACGTCTCCAGCGGCGGCAACGGGGGACCGGCGGCGATCCCGGTCGGCCCCGGCTACCAGGTGCCCTTCGCCGCCCGCGTCAAGGCGGAGACCGGGCTTCCGGTGGCCGCCGTCGGCCTCATCACCGAGAGCGGGCAGGCGGAGAGGATCCTCGCCGACGGCGAGGCCGACGCGGTGCTGCTCGGCCGCGAGCTGCTGCGCGACGCCTCCTGGCCGCGCCGCGCCGCCCGCGAGCTGGGCGCCGAGACCCACGCGCCCGCCCCGTACGCCTGGGCCATCTGACCCGGCGGGACCGCCCGCCGGGCCCCGCCGGGGACCTGCGCGCGGCCGGTGTGCGCACCCTCCGTGACCGGGGGCGGGTGTGTCCGGGGGCCGTTGTCAGTGGGCGGGTGCAGACTGGCCCGTATCCGCGACAACGGCGTCCTGGAGGTGGCAGACATGCCCGACGTACTCCTCACCGTAGGCACCCGCAAGGGGCTCTTCATCGGCCGCAGGCACGACGGACGATGGGAGTTCGACGATCCGGGCTTCCCCGCCCAGGCGGTCTACTCGGTCGCCATCGACACCCGGGGGCCCGCCCCGCGGCTGCTCGTCGGCGGCGACAGCTCCCACTGGGGGCCCTCCGTCTTCCACTCCGACGACCTCGGCAGGACCTGGACGGAGCCGGCCCGGCCCGCCGTGAAGTTCCCCGAGGACACCGGCGCCTCCCTGGAGCGCGTCTGGCAGCTGCATCCGGCCCCCGACCACTCCCCCGACGTGGTCTACGCGGGGACCGAGCCCGCCGCGCTCTTCCGGTCGGCGGACCGCGGCGAGTCCTTCGAGCTCGTCCGGCCGCTGTGGGAGCACCCCACCCGCTCCCGGTGGGTGCCCGGCGGCGGTGGCGAGGCCGTCCACACCGTCGTGACCGACCCCCGGGACCCGGACGCGCTGACGGTCGCCGTCTCCACCGCCGGCGTGTTCCGCTCCCGCGACGGCGGGGCCGCCTGGGAGCCCTCCAACCACGGCGTGTCCGCCGTCTTCCTGCCCGACCCGAACCCCGAGTTCGGACAGTGCGTCCACAAGATCGCCCAGGACGCGGGCGACCGCGACCGGCTCTACCTCCAGAACCACTGGGGCGTCTTCCGCAGCGACGACGCGGGCGGCAACTGGTCCGACATCGGCTCCGGCCTCCCCTCCGACTTCGGCTTCGCCGTCGCCGCGCACCCCCACCGCCCCGACACCGCCTACGTCTTCCCGATCACCGCCGACTCCGACCGGGTCCCCGCCGACCACCGCTGCCGCGTCTACCGCACCACCGACGCGGGAGCCACCTGGGAGCCCCTCACCCGCGGCCTCCCCGACGGCGACCATTACGGCACGGTCCTGCGCGACGCCCTCTGCACGGACGACGCGGACCCGGCGGGCGTCTACTTCGGCAACCGCAACGGCGAGGTCTACGCGAGCGACGACGACGGCGACAGCTGGACCCGCCTCGCCGAACACCTCCCGGACGTGCTGTGCGTGCGGGCCGCGGTGATCTGAGGACCACCGCCGTCGCGCGACGAGCACCGCGCTCGGCCCGGCCGGTTCAGCGGCACGACTCCGCGAGGGCGGTCCCGCATCCGGGGAACTCCCGTGCGGCCGCCGCGACGGTCTCCGCGGCCGTCGCCCGGCGGTCCGGGGCATGCGGAGGGCGTCGCCGTCGAGGGCGTCGTCGCCCGTCCACGCGCGGAACCACTCCGTCGTCGCGTCAGGGCAGGCGCCAGTCGACGGGCTCGGCGCCCTGTTCCAGGAGGAGTTGGTTGGCACGGCTGAAGGGGCGGGAGCCGAAGAAGCCGCGGTCGGCGGACATCGGGGACGGGTGGACCGACTCGACGGCGGGCAGGTCGCCCAGGAGCGGGCGGGCCCGGCGGGCGTCGCTGCCCCAGAGGATGGAGACGAGCGGCTTGCCGCGGGCGGCGAGGGCGCGGATGGCCTGCTCGGTGACCTCCTCCCAGCCCTTGCCGCGGTGGGCGGCGGGCTTGCGCGGAGCCGTGGTGAGCGCCCTGTTGAGGAGGAGGACGCCCTGGCGGGTCCAGGGGGTCAGGTCGCCGTTCGACGGCCGCGGCAGGTCGAGGTCGGTGTGGAGCTCCCGGAAGATGTTCTCCAGGCTGCCGGGGAGCGAACGGACCTCGGGAGCCACCGAGAAGCTCAGCCCCATCGCCATCCCCGGTGTCGGATAGGGGTCCTGACCCACGATCAGGACCCGCACCTCGTCGAAGGGCTGCTGGAAGGCCCGCAGCACGTTCTGCCCGGACGGCAGGTACGTGCGCCCCGCGGCGATCTCCTCCCTCAGGAAGTCGCCCATCTCCGCCACACGGCCCGCGACGGGGCGCAGGGCCTCCGCCCAGCCGGGCTCCACCAGTTCGTTCAAGGGTCGCGCTGTCACGGTCCGTCACTCTACCGGCCTACAGTGACAACGGGCCCGGAGCGCTGCGCGCGGGGCCCGCCCTGATCGACAGCACACCCCCTAGACTCCGTGCCCTCCCGACCCTTCGGCAGCGAGGACGGTGCACCGTGGACCCCGAGGACCCTGAGGACTCCGTGGACTCCCTTGATTCCGTGGACGGACATGCCGAGGGCCTGGTGGTCGGTGTCGACTCCGGCGGTTCGGGGCTGCGGATCGCCCTGGCCGACGCGGCGGGCGGCGCGGTGCTCGGCACCGTCGCCTCGCGCGAGCCCGTGCGCACCGAGCCCGGCGGGATCTCCGCCGCGCACTTCCTGGAGCAGGTCCTGCCGGCGGTGCGGGAGCTCGTGGCACAGCACGGGGCGGCGCGCCCGGTGCTCGCCGTCGCCGTGGGCGCCGCGGGCATGGCGACGCTGGGCGGGGAGCTGCGCGCCGAACTGCCGGCAGCCTTCGCCGGGGCGTGGGGGGCGCGGCGGGTCGCGCTGGCCGCGGACGCCGTCACCGCGTACGCCGGGGCGCTCAAGCAGCACCCCGGAGCGGTCGTCGCGGGCGGGACCGGAATGATCGCGCTCGGCACGGATCTGACGTCCTGGCGGCGGGCCGACGGCTGGGGGCATCTGCTGGGCGACTGCGGCAGCGGCGCCTGGATCGGCCGGGCCGGTCTGGAGGCGGCGATGCGGGCCCACGACGGGCGGCGGGGCGGCTCCGCGGCGCTGCTGGACCGGGCGGAGAAGCAGTTCGGCCCCGCGGCGGGGCTGCCGGGCGCGCTCTACCCGCGCACGGACCGGCCCGCGGTGCTCGCCTCGTTCGCGCCCGAGGTGGGGCGGTGCGCGGCCGGTGACCCGGTGGCCGCCGGCATCCTGGTCCGGGCCGCACGGCACGTCGCCGAGGCCGCCCAGGCCGTGTGCCCGGCCGGACCGGGGGCCCGGGTGGCGCTGACCGGCGGTCTCTTCCGGCTCGGCGACCCCCTGCTCGTCCCCCTGCGGACCGCGCTCGCGGAGCTGGTCCCGCACGCCACCGCGGTGACCGCCGCGGGGGACCCGCTCGCCGGGGCCGTCGCCCTCGCCCGGGGGCTCGCGGGCGGCACGCTGCGGCTGCCGGAGGATCCGGCGCTGCTGCGCCTCTTCGGCGGCGCTCCGGCGTAGAGAAGGTCGGCGGCACGGCGCGCCTCGCCAGGACATCCGCCCAGGTGAGGGCCGGTCTCGGGGGCCGGAGCGGCCGGGAACGGACAACGGGAACGGACATACGGGGGCAGAAGGCACGCGACGGCACCTCAGCCGACGGCGCCGTGGACGAAACCAGTAGCATGCGGCGCCATGAGCTCCCCCACTGGGCCTGCTTCCGGCCTGCCTGTACGAATGCCTCGACCCCGCCAGTCCGGGCGGCACCGTCGCCCCGAACCCGCGGCGGCGCCCGAGGGCGCTCCCGCACTGGTTCTCGCCGTTCCCGGCGTCCCGTCCGCCGCCATACGCTCGCTGGCCGAAGAGGTCGTGAGCATCGCCCGTTCCGAGCTTCCCGGCCTGGAGGCCGTGATCGGCTTCCTGGACGGCGACGACGCCGAATACCCCTCGCTGGCCTCCGTCCTGACCTCGGTCGACGCCCTGCGCGCGCAGCGGTACGAGCTGGCCGTGGCCGCCGGCCGCGAGGTCGCCGCCCCGACGGGTCCCGCCGCGGTCGTGGTCCCGCTCCTCGCGGGCCCGGACAGCGCCCACATGCGCCAGGTGCGCCAGGCCGTCATGGACGGCGGCAACACCGCCGAGCTGACCGACGTCCTCGGCCCCCACCCGCTGCTCGCCGAGGCGCTCCACGTGCGCCTCTCCGAGGCGGGTCTGGCGCGCGCCGACCGCGCCCGGCTGTTCACGGTCGCCACGGCCGCCGACGGCATCATCCTGGCCACCGTCGGTGGCGAGGAGGCCGTGCAGGCCGCCGGGATCACCGGCATGCTGCTCGCCGCGCGCCTCGCCGTGCCGGTGATGGCCGCCGCGCTCGACCAGGAGGGTTCGATCTCCTCCATCGCCGACCAGCTGCGCGCCGCCGGCGCGGAGCAGCTGGCCCTCGCGCCGTACCTGATCGGCCCGGAGCTGGCCGACGGCCTGCTCGACGTGGCGTCGAAGGAGGCCGGGTGCGCCGCCGCCGAACCGCTGGGCGCCTACCCGGCCATCGGCAAGCTGGTGCTCTCGCAGTACACGGCCGCGCTCGGCATCCCGACGCAGCAGGCGCAGGGCCCGTCGCTCTAGCAGGCCGCCGGCGCGCCCGTCGCGCCCCGCGGGAAAGGGCCCGCACCGGATGTCCGGTGCGGGCCCTTCCGCGTGCCCGGACGCCGTCGGCGGCGGAGCCGGCCGGGTCAGCCGAAGACGACGCAGGAGGCCGCGGGCGCCTCGATCGAACCCGCGCGGGCGGGGACGCCGCTCTCGGGGTCGAGGGTGAACCAGGTGACGTCGCCGGAGCGCTCGTTCGCCGCGTACAGGTGCCGCCCGGACGGGGCGAGGGCGAGGTCGCGCGGCCAGGTGCCGCCGCAGGGCACGGTGGCGGTCAGCGCGGCGGAGGCGCCGTCCGCGTCGAGGGCGAGCACGGCGAGGGTGTCGTCGCCGCGCACGGCGACCCACAGGAAGCGCCCGTCGGGGGCGACGACGACCTCGGAGGGGTAGCTCGGCCCGGTCGTCCCCTCGGGGACGACGGCCGTCTCGCCGAGGGGTGCGAGCACGCCCTCCGCGGCGTCCCAGCGGCAGACCGTGAGGGTGGGCTCCAGCTCGTTCAGCACGTACGCGTGGGTGCCCGCCGGGTGGAACGCGAGGTGGCGCGGGCCGGTGCCGGGGCGCAGCCGGGTCTCGGAGTGGAGGGTGAGCGCGCCGCTTCCGGGGTCGAGGGCGCAGATCCGGACGGAGTCGGTGCCCAGGTCGACGCTGACGACCCAGCGGCCGCTGGGGTCGGGCAGGACCTGGTGGGCGTGCGGGCCGCGCTGGCGGGCGGCGACGGGGCCGCTGCCCTCGTGCGTCAGGACCGCCGTGGCGGGGCGGGCGGTGCCGTCCTCGGCCAGCGGCAGGGCGGTGACGCTGCCGGAGGTGTAGTTGGCGGTCAGGAGGTGACCGGCGGCGAGCGCCAGGTGCGTGGGGGCCGCCCCGTCGACGGGGACGGGCGCGCCGAGCGGCACGGGCACGGGGCCGGCGACGTCGAAGGCGGCGACCGCCCCGGCCTCCGTCTCGGAGACGGCGTGCAGCACGGTCCCGGCCAGGGCGAGGAACGAGGGGTCGGGAACGGCATCGCTCCCACCGGTCACCGCCAGTGCGCCGGTCTCCTCGTCCACCCGGGCGGCGAGCACCCCGCGCCCGCCGCCGGACGTGAACGATCCGATGTACGCCCGTACCCCGCCCCGTGCCGCCTCCGTGCCGCTGCCGCCCATGGCGCCTCCCCTGCACTGGGGCCGGTCGCGGTCGACCGGCCCTCGTCGTCGTCCGTCGGGGCGACGGTAGCAGGCGGTCTAGACCAAAGCGGGCGGGGTGGGCGGGGCGCCCGGACCGCGATGGCCGGGCCGGGGCGGGGCGACGGGCCTGGGGCCGGCGGTCCGGGCGACGGGCACGGGCACGGCGTTCCGGACCGGCCGCCGGTCCCGTACCGGCGTTCCCGACCGGCCGCCGGTCCCGTACCGGCGTTCCCGACCGGCCGCCGGTCCCGTACCGGCGTTCCCGACCGGCCGCCGGTCCGGCTCCGGCGACCGGGCACCGCGGCCACGCGGGGTCGGTCCGGGCGGCCCGACGGGCACGGGCCCGGCGACGGCGGCACCGACGGCGCGGCGCCGGGGGCCCCGGCCCCGAGGGGCGCGGTGGGGGACGGCGGCACCGACGGCGCGGTACCAGGGCGCCGTCGGTCCGGCCCGTCCCGGTACCGGGAACAGGCGGCTCAGGCGGCCGGGACGAGGGGGGCGCGCGGGGAGGTGCGGAGGGGAGCCGCGAGGTCGACGAGCGCCTGTTCCAGGCCGTGCAGGTGACCGAGGGCGGTCTCGGCGCCCGGGTGGTGGTGCGGGACGCCCTCGGCGGCCGCCGCCTCGGCGGGGAGGGGCCGGTCCGGCGGGACGAGGGCGTGCACGGCGGCCTCGACGCGCCAGGCGGCGGCCGCCAGCCGGGCGTCGTGCGAGGCGTCCCGGTCGGCGGCGACCGCGGCGAGACCCCGGATCTCCCGCGCGCAGTCGTCGAGCAGCGCGAGGACCCGGCGGGCCCGGGCCTTACGGGCGCGCAGCGGGCTGAGGGGGTGCACCAGGGGGGCCAGGGAGAGCCGGACCCGGCCGAGGAGCACCTCCAGCTCGCGGGCGTGCGGTGCCGGGTCCGCGGTGGGGTCCCCGGCGAGCCGGCGGGCGGCCGCCGTGGTGCAGGTGTGCACGCAGGTAACGGCCCGCTCGATCCACGCGTTGGTGGCGGCGTGCGTGGTCACCGGCAGCAGGGCCACGCCGATCGCCGCGCCGATCGCGCCGACGGCGGTCTCCTGGAAGCGCAGCAGGAGCAGTCCGGGGTGGAGGACGCCCAGCAGGCCGTACAGCAGGCCGGCCATGACGGTGACGAACAGCATCATCCAGCTGTACGAGAGCGGGGCGGTGTAGAAGATGCCGAAGACGCAGACCGCGACGAGAAGCGCGGTCGGGGCGGGCGCGCCGCCGAGCGGGACGGCGATCAGGAATCCGGCGGCGATGCCGGTGACGGTGCCGAGGACGCGGCGGAAGCCCCGGACGAGGGTCTCCCCGCGCGAGGCGGTGTTGACGAAGATCCACCAGGCCGTGCCGACGGCCCAGTACCAGCGCTCGTGGGAGATCAGCTGGCCGGCGGCGAGCGCGATCGCGCAGGCCGCGGTGGCCTGGACGGCCTGGCGGGTGGTGGCGCGGGCCAGGCCGGAGCCCGGCAGCGGGGCGGGCGCGGCGGGCGGCGGGACGCGGCGCTCGATGCACCAGGCGCCGAAGCGGACGGCGCCGGCGGCCAGGAGCGCGAGGGCGACGGCGGCGTACAGCTCGGGGAGCTGTGCGGGGAGCGCGTGCAGGAACTGGGTCACGAAGAACTGCATGAACGCGAAGATGCCGAGGGCGTGGCCGCGGGGCCCCCAGCGGCGGGCGTACACGCCGGCGAAGACGACGAGGAGCCAGGTGAGGTCGCGGAGCGCCGGAGCGTCGTGCAGCAGGGTCGCGAGGGCGAGGACGGGGAAGCCGACGGTCGGCAGCAGCGCGGTGGTCACGGCCTGCCGGCGCACGGTGGGGTCGGCGACGGTGAAGAGGGCCAGCAGCGCGGCCAGGCCGGCGGTGATGGAGGCGACGAGGGACAGACCGCACAGTTCGGCCAGGGCCACCGCGAGCGCGATGCCGAGGACGGCGCGCAGCGAGGTCCGGAGCCGGACGAGCCCCGGGTCCGGGGCCATGAAGTACTTCCGCACGGCGGCCAATCCCGCCCCCCTTGATCTGTTCCTCGGCGCGCGAGTCTCCCCGGGGGTGGTGGGGGCTCGGACACGACGAAGGCACCGCGGGCCGGTCCGGCCTCGTCGCCGGACGGCGCTGCGCGGCGCCGAAGGTATGTGATGGCTACAAGGATAGACAGAAGGGGGCACGACGGCTCAACCGGCGGACACATCACTGGGCCAATGGCCCAGCACTGTGGGGTCGGGAGTGACCGGGCGGGGCCATTGGCCCACGCGGCCGGGCCCTCGCCTCGACGGCGTGGCGGGGGTCACGTCGCGCGCCGCCGCAGGACCCTCCTCACCTCTGTCGGCACCCCCGGAGCGGATCGTCGCGTTTCGGCCGGATCCATGGGGGCGAAGTCGGCCACGGTTGTTCACTTAACGAATGACCGCCATCGTTGCCGTCCTGTTAAGTGTTTACTTCTTGACCATCCGTAGCGGGGCCGCGTTGACTTCGGGACACCTCGGCCGCAATGTCGCGGCCTCGTCAGGGAGGCAACCCACATGAACGCAGGGACGCGTCGTGCCGTCATAGCGACGGCCGCGGTCTCGATGGCTCTCTCGCTCGCCGCCTGTGGCCAGGCCGGCGAGGAGCAGAGCCAGGACAAGGGCAGCACGACCAAGATCGGCCTGCTCCTCCCGGAGAACACCACCTCGCGCTACGAGGCGCTCGACAAGCCGCAGTTCGAGCAGGCCGTCAAGGCTGCCTGTCCCCGCTGCGAGGTCGTGTACAACAACGCGGTCGGCGACGTGGTGAAGCAGAAGCAGCAGTTCGACCAGCTGGTCGCCGCCGGCGTCCGGGTCATCGCCCTCGACCCGGTGGACGCCGGGAAGGCGGCGGGCTGGGTCGAGGAGGCCAAGGCCCACCGCGTGAAGGTCGTCGCCTACGACCGCGCGATCGCGGGCGCCGACGCCTACGTCAGCCACGACAACAGCATGGTCGGCGAGCTCCAGGGCGAGGCCCTGCTCACCGCCCTCGGCAAGAAGGCGGCCACCGCCCGCGTCGTCATGATCAACGGCGCCGAGAAGGACCCGAACGCCGGGCTCTTCAAGAAGGGCGCCCACATCTCCCTCGACGGCATGGTCGGCAAGATCGCCTACGAGGCCTCCGGCGAATGGGACCCGAAGATCGCCGGCGAGAAGATGACCGCCGCCATCTCCAAGCTCGGCAAGAAGAAGATCGACGCGGTCTACTCCGCCAACGACGGCATGGCCGGCGGCATCGTCACCGCGCTGGCGAACGCCGGCATCAAGGGCATCCCGGTGGGCGGCCAGGACGCCGAGCTCGCGGGCATCCAGCGGATCATCGCCGGGACCCAGACCTTCACGATCTACAAGTCGCCGCTCGAACTGGCGCCCAAGGCCGCCGAATTCTCCGTCGACCTGCTGAAGGACCTGCCGATCCGCCCGCAGACCCACACCGACGGCGTCCCGTCCATCCTCCTCGACCCCGTGGTCGTCGACCGGAGCAACATCCGGACCACGGTGGTCAAGGACGGCATCTACACGGCCGCCGAGCTCTGCACGAAGGACCTCGCCGACGAGTGCGAGGAACTCGGCATCGAGTAGCCCAGCCCCGCGCCCGTGCCCCGCGGACCTCCTCCCGCGCGGCAGGCGGCGCCGCCCCGACCCGGCCGGTGCCGTACGTCCCCCTGCGTACGGCGCCGGCCCGGCCACGGAAGCCGGCGGACCTCCCCGGGCCTCCGCCGCTCCTACCCCGGCCGTCCCGGCTTCCGCCGTCTCCACCGGTGGGGCAGCTCGTCCCCGACCATCCGGCCGGCCAGCGCTCCCCCGAAGACCACGACGCCGACGGCGACGAGCCAGGTCTCGATGACCAGGAAGGCGCCGAAGGGCCCGTACGTGACGGCGCTGGACGCGATCAGGGGCGAGAAGACGAGCCGGGAGAAGATCCTCAGGCCGAGCAGCCCGAGGGCGGTGCAGAACGCCCCCGGGAGCAGGGCGAGCCAGGTGACCCGGCCGCCGAGCAGCAGCCGCTGGGACCACCAGAAGAACAGCACCCCGCTCACCAGCGTGGCGGCCCCGCGGGCCGAGCTGTCCCGCCCGAACGGCGAGACCGCGAACAGGTAGAGCGTCCCGATCAGCACGGCCAGCCACAGCGCGTGCCGCCACCGGGCCCACCACCGCGAAGGCGCCAGGTCCCAGACCTTCTCGTACCCGCTCTGCACCACCGTGCCGAAGGAGAGCCCGAACACGGCGAGCAGCGCCAGGCCGAACCCCGTCGTGGTCCGCCGCACCTGCCCCGGCAGGGCGAACAGCCGCTCGATCTCCGCCCTGGCCGGGCCCGACACCCCGATCCCGTCCCCCAGCCACTGCGCGAACCCCTGGCCGCTGCCCGCACCCGCCGCCGACACGACGACCAGCAGCGGCACCAGCGTCAGGAACCCCAGTGCCGCGAACCCCAGCGCCCGCGGCCACAGCCCCAGGTCGTCCACCCTCGCCCACCGGTGGCCCGCCCTCAGCCGCCGCACCGCACTCCGCGCCCGACCGCACCACGCCCCGAGCCGCCCGGCCGTCATCGCCCCGACACGCCCGCCGCACCCGACGGCCCCGCGACGGCCGCACGCGGGACGAGCGCACTCCGGACGACGGCATTCGGCACGAGCATGACGCGCTCCAGGGGACTTCCCGTCCCTCCACGGTAGGACCGGCGCGGGACCGCGGCACCAGGAGCCCGGCCCGGCCGGCTCCGTCCGTCAGGACGTGGAGAGGCAGTGGTCGGTGCGGCTGGTCTCGGTCGGCCGGCGCGGCGGCGCCATGCGGGTCGGGGCGTGGTGCACCGAGGCGGAGGGCACGGACGCGGCGGGGGCTTCTTCCCGGGCGGGTGCGGGCGTCTCGGTCGGTTCCGGGGCCGTGACCCGCTCGGGCGTCGCGGGGCGCGCGGGGGCCGGGGCCGGGGCGCCCTGCCGGGGACGCGGCGCCTCGGGGTGGGACGGCGGCACGTACGCGTGGCGGGAGTGGATCAGGGACGTCCAGCTCGCGGGGAGGAGCTCGCCGCCGCCGACGGGTTGGCGTTCGAAGACGGAGAGGACGTCGGCCGGGGTGGGGCGGGCCGACGGGTCCAGCCGCAGGAGGGGACGGACGAGGTCGTCCAGCTCCGGGGGCAGGTCGCCGAGCGCGACCTCGGCCCGCTGCACGCGCGCGAGGAGCAGGAAGGCGTCGGCACCGGGCGGGTAGGGCGGCCGGCCGGTCGCGAGGTGGTGGAGGGTGGCGCCCAGGGCGTACACGTCGGGTCGACGTCTCCCCGCGCGCCTGCTCCGGCGAGGTGAAGGCGATCGTGCCGAGCGTGAGGGACGTACGGGCGAGGTCGACGGCGTGCGAGATGCCGAAGTCGATGAGGCGGGGCCCGGAGAGCGGCAGGAGGACGTCGGCCGGCTTCACGTCGCGGTGCACGATGTCCGCCCGGTGGAGGTCCACCAGCGCCTCTGCCGTCCCGGCGGCGATCCAGCGTACGGCCGCCGCCGGCAGGGCGCCGCCGGCGCGGACCAGGTCGGCGAGGGAGGGCGCGGGGACGTACTCGGTGGCCATCCACGGCCTGGGAGCGTCGGCGTCCGCGTCGAGGACGGGCACGGTGAACACGCCGGTCACCCGGCGGGCCAGGGCCGCCTCGCGGGCGAACCGGCGCCGGTCGGACGCGGCGACCTCGCCCTCGGCGAGCAGCGTCTTGACCGCGACGAGGCGGCCGCTGACGGTGCGGGCGAGGTAGACCCGGCCCATCCCGCCCGCGCCCACCCGCCCGATCAGCCGGTACGGGCCGAGCCGCTCCGGGTCGTCCCCCTGCAACGGCCGCAACCACGGCGCACCCGTCATGACGCTCCTGTTCCCCCTCCCCCCCGGCCCGGAGCCCCGTGATCCGGACGCACCGGCCGTACGGGATGCGGCGCGGGCGCATCGGTACAGTCGGGAATCAGATGTGTTCGCCCCCGTTCGCCGGATGTGGACGGTTCGAAGCGGTTCGGCCGGGCGAGCGGTGACCAAGGAGGCCCACGGGGCATGGCGGTGGACGAGCTCGACACCCGCATCCTGCGGCTGCTCATCGAGGAGCCGCGGACGAGCGTGCGCGAGTACGCGCGGATCCTGGGGGTGGCGCGGGGCACCGTGCAGGCCCGGATCGACCGGCTGGAACGGGACGGCGTGATCACCTCCACCGGACCGGTCCTCTCCCCCGCCGCGCTCGGACACCCCGTCCTCGCCTTCGTGCACGTCGAGGTGACGCAGGGCCGGCTCGACGAGGTCGGCGACGCGCTCGCCGGGGTCCCCGAGATCGTCGAGGCGTTCTCCATCACCGGCGGCGGCGACCTGCTGACCCGGGTGGTGGCGCGCGACGCCGGTCATCTGGAGGACGTCATCCAGCGGCTCATCCGACTCCCCGGCGTGGTCCGCACCCGGACGGAGATCGCCCTGCGCGAGCGCGTGGCGCACCGGCTGCTGCCGCTGGTGGAGTCGGTCGGCCGACGGGCCGGGACGCCTGCCCCCTGACCTCGGCGGAGGGACGGCGTGCGGCCGGGACGAGGCCGGGTTCACGCGTCCTGCGTCGTGGCGGGAGGCCGGCGCCGGTGCAGGGACCGGGCGGGCACCGACCCGCTTCCGGGCCGTGTCCCCCGCCGGGAAATCACGGGCGCCCGGACGGCGCCCTGTGCGAGGGTACGAGCGCCCTGTCCCCCGTGATCCGGAGCGTCCGATGGCCGAACCCGTGCCCGCCCGACTGGCCCCTCTGCTCGCCGAGTTCGACTTCGCCCGGCAGCGGCTCACCGACCGGATGGCCGGCCCGGTCGTGGACAGCGGGAACGGCACGGAGGTCGCGGTGGGCCCGATGACCGACGCGGAGTATTTCTGGGAGCCGGGGCCAGGCTGCTGGTCGGTGCGGCGCCGGGCCGACGGACCGGGGCCGCGGGCCACGGTCCTGGCGGGCGCGGGCGCGTTCGGCCGGGACTCGGCGGCGCCGCCGCACCCCGCTCCGCCGCCGTTCACGACGATCGCGTGGCGGCTGACGCACCTGAGCGAGCTGCTCGCGCTGCGCGCCGACCACACGCACGGCAGCCGTTCGCTGACCCGGGACGACTACGAGGTCAGCGGCGACGCGGCCACCGCCGTCGCGGCCTTCGACGCGGCGGCCGGCTCCTGGCGGGAGTCCCTGCTCGCCACCGACGACACGGTCCTGGACACCGTGGGCCACAGCACGTATCCGCACGGCGGCGACTCCGAGGAGGCGTTCGTCGACGTCGTGTGGTGGGTGAACCAGGAACTCCTGCACCACGGCGCGGAGATCGCGCTGCTCCGGGACCTGTACCGGCTCGGGCACGCGGGCGCCTGACCCGGCGCCGTACCCCGGATCAGCGGGTCGTGCGGGCGAGCAGCATCGCCACGTCGTCCTGGGCGGGCGCCGCGAGGAGCGTGCCCAGGACCTCGTCGCAGAGGCTGTCCAGCGGCCGGGTGAGCGGACGGAGCGCCCCGGCGAGCTGGCGCATGCCCTCGTCGAGGTCGCGGTCGCGGGCCTCGATGAGGCCGTCCGTGTAGAGCACGACCAGGCCGCCCTCGGGGAGGGTGACCTCCTGGGTGCCGAAGTCGTGGGCCCCGGTGCCGAGCGGGGTGCCGGGCGGTCCGTCGAGGAAGGTGATGGTGCCGTCGGGGGTGGCGACCGCGGGCGGCGGGTGTCCGGCCCGGGCGATGACCCATCCCCGGGTGGCCGGGTCGTGCACCGCGTAGACGCACGTCGCCATCTCGTCCTCGCCGAGGTCGGCCACGACCGCGTCGAGGGAGCTGAGCATCCGGGCCGGTGAGATGTCGTGGCGCGCCAGGGTCCTCACGGCGGTGCGGAGCTGGCCCATGACGGCCGCCGCGTGGATGCCGTGTCCCATGACGTCGCCGATGACGAGCCCCGTCCGGCCGCCGGGCAGGGCGATGACGTCGAACCAGTCGCCGCCGACGTCGTGGGCGCTGGCGGGCAGGTAGCGGCCGGTGAGTTCGAGGCCGGTGACGGCGGGCAGGGCGCTGTTGGTGAGGCTGCGCTGGAGGGTGATCGCCGCTTCCCGCTGGGTGGTGTAGAGACGGGCGTTGTCGATGTTGAGCGCGGCGCGGGCGACGACGTCGTCGATGAGGACGCAGTCCTGCTCGTCGAAGGGCTCGCGGGACCGCAGCCGGGTGACCGTCACCGCGCCGAGGACCTGTCCGCGGGCGACGAGCGGGACCAGCCGGGCCGAGCCGAGGCGGGTGGCGAGGTAGGTGCGGAGGGCCTCGGTGCGCGGGTCGGTGAAGAGCTCGGGGATGTCGGAGGTGTAGAGGTTGGTGGGCCGGCCGCGGAGGACGACCTGTTCGTACACCGAGTCGAGGGGGATCTGGAAGGTCTGTCCCGGGGCGAGGAGGGCCGTGGGGGCGGTCGGGTCGGGGAAGCGGGCGGCGAGCCGTCGCAGGACGCCGCGGGTGGAGGCGGCCGGGTCGTCCGGTTCGAGGACGGACTCCAGCATCTGCACGTCGGCGGAGTCGGCGAGCTGCGGGACCAGGAAGCGGACCGCTTCCTCGGCCGTGGTCTTGAGGTCGAGGGTGGTGCCGATCCGGGCGCCCGCCTCGGCCAGCAGGGCGAAGCGGTGGCGGGCCCGCTCGACCTCGGTGTGGGCCTCCTGGCTCTCGGTGATGTCGACGAGGGAGGCGATGAGCCCGAGGGACCGGCTGTCGGCGCGGTCGACGAGCGGCGCGTAGGAGCAGGACCAGATGTGGTCGCGGTCGGGGTCGGCCGGGGTGCGGCCCACCCGGCGGGCGTCGACGACGGCCGTCCCGCTGCCGAGGACCTGGCGCATCAGCGCCTCCAGGGAGGCGGCGTTGACGCCCGGCACGACCTCGGTGAGGCGGCGGCCGACGTGTCGGGCCGCGGGGACCCCGTTCATCCGGGCGAGGGCGTCGTTCACGCGCAGGAAGCGCAGGTCGGGGCCGAGGAGCGCGAGGCCGATCGGGGACTGGGTGAAGAGGCTCTCCATCGCGGCGAGGTTCTCCCGCATCCGCAGGACCTCGGAGGTCTCGACGGCGATGAGCATGGCTCCGGGCCGGCCCTCCGGGTCGGCGGCGGGCACGATCCACATCTCCATGGCGATGGTGTGGCCGTCGCGGTGCCGGACGGGCAGGGTGCCGACCATGGTCTCGCCCGCCTGGACGCGGTCGGTGAGGCGTTCGGCGAGTTCGCGGTTGGCGTCGGGGACGAGGAGCGGGGCCGCCTGGAGGCCGAGCACGTGTTCGGGGCGGTGGCCGAGGAGGTCCTGGGCGGCGAGCGACCATTCGACGATCCGGCCGTCGGCGTCCTCCCGCCAGAGGGCGATCGGCAGGAGCTCGCGGAGCACGCCGGCGTCCCCGACGGCCGCCCGGGGCGGCTGCGGAACCCTGCTCGCCGACTGATGAGTCTCCAACGCATCGACCTACGCATCGCCCGGGCCCCAGGGGGGCAATCCCTACCGAATCACCCTAGCCGAGACACCGACGGGGGGCTCTGCTCGATGCGGCCGGTCGATGGACGGGCGGTTCCGTAGTTCTACGGATGTGCGGGGCCGTTCCCGCCTGGGACAGTCGGTCCGACCTCTGCCTCCGCAGACCCGAGCGCTTCCCCGCCCCTTCCCGGCACGCCCCGTCCGTCCCCCGGTCCGTGGACCGTACGTCCCCGCACACGCCCCCGCACCGGGCTCCGTACGTCCCGGCCGCCCTTCCCCCACGTCCGTCCCGAGGCGGACCCCCTCGCCCGTCGACCCGCCGACGCGCTCACCCCGTCCCCGCCCGCACGGTCCCCCGCCCTCCGTCTCCCCTCACGCCCCGGAGCCCTCCGCATGAGCAGCCTCTGGCCCGACGCGTCACGTCCCGGCGCGCGTCCGTACGGCGGGACGGCCGCCGGCGCTGAGCCGGAGGACCCGCACGAGCTGCTGCACCGGGCCCGCCGGCTCACGGCCGCGGGGCACCCGGCGGCGGGCCGGGCGTGGGAGCGGGCGGCGGCGGCGCTGCGGCGTGCGGGCGGCACGATCACGCCGGGGGACCACGCGGACGCCCTGGACTCGACGGCCCTGGACTGCCGGGGCAGGGCCCGGCCGGCGGCGAGCCCCCTGTTCTCCCGGGCGGCCGACCTGCACGAACGGGCCGGGCAGCGCGGCAAGGCGCTGGTCTCGCGGGCGCGTGCGGTCGTGGCCGGCCCGGAGCCGGGGGCGGCGGGCTGTGCCGAGCTCGGGGAGCTGTGCGAGCGGGCGATCGCCCTGCACCGGGCGGGCCGGGCCACCGTCGCGCAGACGGCGAGGGTGCTGGTGCTGCGCGCCCGGGCGCGGGCCGACCTCCTCGACGGCCGGCCCGATCCCCGGGCCGAGGCCGCCGAGCTGCGGGGGGAGCTCGGCCGGCTGATCGCGTTCGCCGCGCCGCACCGGGCGGACCCCGCGGTGGTCGGTCCGCTCGCCGACGCCCGGGCCCTCCTGGGCCGGATCTCCGCGCCCGACGACCCGGCCGCGGCCCTCGTCCATCTGCGGGCCGCCGTGGCGGACCAGCGGGACGGGGGCCGGCCGTGGGGCGCCGCCCGGCACGAGCTGCTGCTCGCCGGGGTGCTGCGCGCCGTCGGCGCCCACCAGGAGGCGGCCGGGCTGCTCAGGTCGGCGCTGCGCGCGGACTGCCCCGCGGCCCCGCTGCGGGCCGTCGACCGGGCCCGGCTCTGTCTGGCGCTCGTACGGACGCTGGGGGAACCGGCGGCCGTGGGACCGGCGCCGGGCGGGCACGCCGCCGGGGACGAGGAGGTGGCGCTGCTGGTGGAGGCCGTCCGGCGGGCGGGCGGCGTCGCCGAGGACCCGCGTCCGGCGGCGCTGGCCCGGCTGTGGCTCGGCTCCGTGTACGCGGAGCGCGGGCGCTGCCGGGAGGCCGCCGCGCTCCTCCAGGATTCCCTGGAGGCGTTCACGGCGGCGGGCGACGACGCGGCGCTCGTACGGGCCGGGGCCTGGCTCGCGCAGTCCGCGCTGTGTCTGGGCGAACCGGGCCGGGCGGCCCGCGCGTACGCGGTCGCGGCGGGACGGTGCGAAGACTGGCGGGACCGGCGGCCCGCCGCCGCGCTCCTGCACCGCGCGGCGCACGCGTACGCCGAGGCCGGGGCGCCGGAGCGGTCGGCGCGCGCCTACCAGCGGGCGGCCGAACTCTGGCGCGCGGCGGGCGACCACGACGCCGCGGCGGGCGGGCTGCGCGGCCGGGCCCGGCAGGTGGCGGCCGTCCTGGGCGAGGCCGCCGCGGAGGTGGTCCGGGAGGAGGCCCGCCGCGAGGCCGGGCGGACGGGCCCGCGGGGGGACGGGCTCGGGGACGGGAGCCCGCTCGGGGACGGCGGGGCGCGCGGACCGGAGGCCGTTGCGGGAGGCACGGGCCCGGACGGCGCCGGTCACGCCGGTCCGTGGCCGGAGCTGTCCGGACTACCGGAGCCGTACGGGCGGCCCGGGCGCTACCAGGTGAACGTGTACGGCGATGTGGGCGGGACCGGCCGAGGGGCCGCGGCCGCCGCGAGGACCCGAGTACAGGGGTGTGTGTGAACAGAGTGATCGACGGCCGCTTCGAGCTGACGGAGCGGCTCGGCGGGGGCGGCATGGGCACGGTCTGGCGCGCCCGCGACCTGGCGCTCCACCGCGACGTGGCGCTCAAGGAGGTGATCCCGCCCGGCCGCTCCCCCGCCGGGCACGACGCCGAGGGGGCCGGGACGCTGCGCGCCCGGGTGCTGCGCGAGGCACAGGCGCTGGCGCGGATCGATCACCCGAACGTGGTCACGATCCACCACATCGTGGACGCGGGTGAGGGGACCTATCCGTGGCTCGTGATGGAGCTCGTCACCGGCGGCTCCCTCCAGGACCGGCTGGAGCGGGGCACCATGACCCCGGCGGAGGCCGCCGTCCTCGGCCGTGAGCTGCTGTCGGCGCTGCGCGCGGCACACGAGCGGGGCATCGAGCACCGCGACGTGAAGCCCGCCAACGTCCTGCTGCGGCCGGACGGCCGTCCGGTGCTCACGGACTTCGGCATCGCGGCGATCCGCGAGTCCACCGCCCTCACCGCCTCTGGCTCCGTCATCGGCTCGCCGGACTACATGGCGCCCGAGCGCATCCGCGGCGGCGGCGGTCCGGCGGCCGACCTGTGGTCGCTCGCGCTGCTCCTGTACGTGGCCGTCGAGGGGCACCACCCGCTCCGCCGGGAGAACACCCTGGCGACCCTGGCGGCGGTCATCTCCGACGACGTGCCGGCCCCGGTGCGGGCGGGTCCGCTGACCGGGGTCCTCACCCGGCTGCTGGTGCGGGACCCGGCCGCACGTCCCGGACCGGACGAGCTCGACCGCGCTCTCGCGGCCGTCGCGCAGGCCGGTCCGCCGGCACGGCCCGAGGGCGGCGGGGTACGGGACGCGACGCCGCCGCAGAAGGTGGCCGGGCCGTGGCCCGGGGCCCCGGCGGAGCCCCGGACCGCGGGCGCGAGCGCGTTCGACGCCACCTCGTTCCCCCTGGCGGCCCCCGCGGGTCCGCCGGCCGTGGCGCAGCCGGTCCCGGTCGCCGCGGCCGGGAACCCGTACGCCGGCGGTCCGTACGCCGGCGGTCCGTACGCCGCGGCCACCGCCGCCTCCCCGGCGGGCGCCGGGCGGCGGTCCGGGCGCACCGGCCGCCTCCTGGGCGCGGCGGTCGTGGTGGTCCTCGCGGTCGGGATCGCCGTCGGCGCGATGACCTGGGACGGGAAGCCGGGTGAGCCCGGCGCCCACCCGACGTCCGCGCCCCCGGCGGAGCGGGGGACGGGCGGCGGAGCGGCCACGGCGGCCGCCACGCCGTCGACGGAGCCCACGGCACCGGCGCGGCGCGACCTGCTGACCCCGGACGGGGTGCGGGCTGCCGTGGCGGCGGTGCACGCGGCGACGGGCGGCGCGAAGGTGACGGGGTTCGTGGTGTACCCGGACTACGCGGTGGCCGAGGCGCTGGTGAAGGGCAGCACGAAGCGGTACGACCGGTACGTGTACCGGGGCGAGGACGTGGCCGTGCGACAGGGTCCCGGCGGCACCGCGTTCCCCGGCTCGGTGCCGGCGGACCTGGACGCCTTCGACTGGGACGCCCTGCCGGCGCTCCTGAAGCGCGCCGGGAAGGAGCTGGGCGTCGACCGGCCGACGAGCCGCTATCTCGTCCTCACGCCGGCGTCGACCCTTCTCGGCAGCGATCCCGGGCTGAGCGTCTACCTCTCCGACGCGTACGGCTCCGGCTATCTCAAGGCCGACGCGAAGGGCCGGGTGGTCGCCACCTATCCGCGCGAGAACTGACCGCCGCCCGTCCCGGAGCGCACCACCAGCGAGGCGAGTCCGGCGCGGGTCTCCACGCCGGTCTTGCGGTAGACGCGGGCGACGTGGCTCTCGACGGTGCGGGGGCTGAGGCAGAGCCGGTCGGCCACCGCCTGGTTGGTGAGCCCCTCGGCCACCAGGACGGATATCTCGCGCTCGCGCGGGGTGAGGTCGGCGAGCCGGCCGCCGGCGCCGGGCGGGCCGGGGCGGGTGAGGTCGGCGAGGTCCACCAGCATCCGGGCGCCGCTCTGGACGGCGAGGCGGCGGCCCCGCCGCCAGGCCGCGGCGGCCCGGGGGTCGTCGCCCGCGGCCCGGAGCTGGGGGGCGGCGAGCAGCAGACTGTGCGCCTCGCGGACGACGGCTCCGGAGCGCGCCGCCTCGGACGCCGCCTCGGCGTACGCCCGGGCCGCCGCGGCGGGTTCGCCCTTCTCGGCCAGGAGCCGGCCCCGGGCGCGCGCGGCCGCGCTCCGCTGGACGGGCAGGCCGAGGGCATCCGCCTCGGAGCGGGCGCGCCGGGCGGCCCGTTCGGCCCCCGCGAGGTCGCCGGCGGCGAGCGCGGCCCCGGAGAGGAGTTCGAGGTAGCCGGGGCGCAGGGAGGTCTGGAGCCGGGACAGGTCCCGGCCGCCCCCGGCGCGCGTCAGCACGTCCCGGACCCGGTGCGGGTCCCGGCCGAGCGGGACGCTGTAGCCGAGCAGACAGCGGGCCTGGGTGGCCCACCAGCCCTCGGCGGTCCCGACGGTGGCCGCGGCCTCCTCGGCCGCGGCCAGCGGCTCGGGGTCGCCGAGGGGCCGGGCGTGCAGGAGGAGGGTGGCGCGGATCGCGCGGGTGAAGCCGAGGAGTTCGGCGCCGCCGAGGGAGCGGGCGACGGTGACCGCCTCGTCGGCGAGGTCGAGACCGGTGGCGATCCTGCCGGTCATGAAGTGGACGTACGCCGAGCAGAGCAGGAGCTGGGAGAGCGCGAAGGGCCGTCCGGTGCGGCGGGCCATCGCGACCCCGCGGGTGGCGTGGCGGTCGGCCGCCGCGTACTGCTCCAGGAAGACCTCGCACCAGCCGAGGCGCACCAGGGACTCGGCGTGGCCGGCGAGGCGGCCGTCGGTGAAGGCGTCGGTGAGGGCCGCGGCCCGGGCGGCGTGGTCCCGGGCGGCGGAGGTCCGGCCCTCGTACATCTCGCCGAGCGCGGCGAGCGTCAGAACCTCGGCGGTGCCGGGCTCGTCGCCGCGGCGGCGGGCGTCGTCGAGGGCGTCGGCGACCACGGGGCGCACCTCGGGGTAGCGGGCGGCGAAGAGGGCGCGGCAGCCCCATTCCACGACGAGCCAGGTCCGCAGGTCGGACCGGGGGCCGGGGTCCCGCTCCAGTTCGCGGCGGAGCAGCGCGTCCGCCTCGGGATAGCGGCCGAGGTGGCGCTCCATGAAGGCGCAGAGCAGCACGGCGGAGGTGCGCGCCTCGGCGGTGGCGGCGGTGGCGCCGTCGCGGCCGGCGTCGATGAGCCGGTGGAGGAGGTCGCGGCTCTCGGCGACGCGTCCGGCGCAGCCCAGGGCGCGGGCCCGCCGGAGCTGCAGGTCGGTCCGGGTGGCGTGGTGTTCGGGGGTGTCGGGGAGGAGCGCGAGGACGGCGGCGAGCCACTCGGCGGCACGGGCGGGGTCGGCCACTCCGACGGATTCGGCGGCCTCGACGAGGTCGGCGCCGGTGGCCGGGTCCCAGGCCGTCGCGGCGCGCACGAGGTGCGGGGCGCGCGCGGTGACGGGTGCCCCCGCGGCGGCGAGGGCGTCCGCGGCACGGCGGTGCAGCTCTCTGCGCCGCCAGGGATCGAGCGCGCCGCGGACGAGTTCCGGCAGGGCGGGGTGGCGCAGGCGGAGGCGGTGTCCGTCGCCGTCGTGCCGGACGAGGTCGCGCCGGGCGAGCGCGCGCAGGGCCGCGGCCGTCGTGTCCCGGCGGTCAAGGCCCTCGGCGCGGCGGTCGCCGGGGCCGGTGGACCGTCGGCCACCGGGGGCGGCCGGGTGTCGGTCGCCGGGGCCCGCGGGACCGCGGTCGTCGCGACCGGTCGCGTCCCGGTCGGCGCGAGCGGGGGCGCGCCGGTCGTCGGCGGCGGTCGGGGCGACGGCCGCGACGAGGTCGGCCGTGGCCCGCTCGCCCAGGACGGCGATCGCGTCGACGACGGCCCGTTCCGCGCCGCCGAGGGGGGTGAGTTCGTCCAGGACCAGGGCCACCGGTCCCCTGGCGGCCGGCTCGTCCCCGCGGGTCCGGGCGGCCGCGAGGGCGCGGTGGTAGAGGGGGAAGCCGAGGCTGTCGCGGTGGATCTCCCGGGCCGTCCCCGGCGGCAGGCCGGGGGCGAGTCCGGCCGCGCACGCGTCGGCGTCCAGCGGTCCGACGGCGAGCGCCGAGACGGTACCGGCGTCGGCCGCCCGGGCCAGGACCGACGCGAGGCCGGGCGGGGTCTGACGCTCGCGGCGGGCCACCACCAGCAGGACGGGGGCGCGGCGGGGATGGCGGAGGAGGTGGTCGAGGAGCTCCACGGAGGCCGGGTCGGCGTGGTGGACGTCGTCGAGGAGGAGCAGGAGCCCGGGGGCCTGGACCCGGCCCAGGGCCGCGGCGATCCGGCGTACCCGGGCGGTGCGCCGCGCACCCGGTGCGGTCTCCGGCCCGTCTGCGTCCGCCGCTCGGGCGGGCGGCGCCTCCACGAGCTCCGCGAGGGCCGCGAGGGCCGGGGCCGCGGCCCGGTCGCGGTGGTCGAGGTCGGCGAGGGCGTCGGCGAGGACGTGGAAGGGGGCGGCGGGCCGGTCGTCGGCCGCCGGTACCGGGCGGCCGTGCAGGACGGTCGCCCCGTGGCGTCGGGCGCGGTCCGCGAACGCGGTGAGCAGCCGGGTCTTGCCGATGCCCGGGTCGCCGGTCACGTCCACGGCCACCGGGCCCGTCCCCCGGAAGCGGCTCCGCAGGGCCGCGTCGAGCCGGTCGAGCTCCGCGTCCCGCCCGACGAGGGGCGCGCGGTCGGCGCACCCCCGGTCCGCGAAAGTGTCCACGTACATTCCCCCTCGTACGGTCGTGCGTCCTGCTGTGCGCCGTCTGTGTCTTCCCCGGTCCCAGTTGTACGGCACGGCACCGACAGCGGGGGCGTCATCCCGCCGTGCGGGCACCGGGCGGGGAGCGGCCGGCCGCGGGGAACGCGGCGCGGCCGGACGGCACGGGTCAGGGGTGCATGCGCGCGCCCCTGAGGACCTTGTCGACCGCGTTGCGCGGTCCGTACACGGCGAGGCCGACGAGGTCGAGGTGGTCCGTCCCCACGGCCCGGACCGCCGCCCGGTTGTCGCGGTCGTTGCCGGTGGCGAAGAGGTCGGAGGTGAACACCGCGCGGGGCAGCGCGCGGGCGAGCGCCCGGCCGTGGGCAGCGGTGAGGACCTCCTTCGTGCCCTCGAAGACGAGGACGGGCTGGCGGAACATCGGCAGGTACGGGACGTCGTCGGCGTCGGCGTACGGCGCGCCGGTCACCTCGGGCACCGTGGTGCCGAGGCCGCTGACGAGGAACGCGGTGACGTTGAGCCGCTGCCAGGTCTCCAGGTCCTCGCGGAGCAGGACGGCGATCTTGGTGTCGAAGCGGACGGGGGCGGTGTCGGTGGTGTCCATGCCCCGAGACTGCCGACCGCCCCGCCGTGCCGTCTTGTACATTCCTTGCATGCCTGTCCGGCCTGAGATCTCGGCGTGGCGGCCGCGGGTGCCGGGGGTCGTGGAGGTCTTCCACGCGCACTTCACCGAGCACGCGTACCCGATGCACGTCCACGACGTGTGGACGCTGCTGATCGTCGACGACGGCGCCGTGCGCTACGACCTGAACCGCCGCGAGCGCGGCACGCCGGACGACACCGTGTCGCTGCTGCCGCCGCAGGTCCCGCACAACGGCTCCCCCGCCACGTCGCACGGCTTCCGCAAGCGGGTCCTCTACCTGGACCTGACGCAGCTCGACGAGACCTTCATCGGCCCGGCGGTGGACGGGCCGGACCTGGTCGACCCGCTCCTGCGCCGCCGGGTCGGGCAGCTGCACACCGCGCTCGCGGACCCGGGCGGCGAGCTGGAGGCGCAGAGCCGGCTCGCGCTCGTCGGCGAACGGCTGCGCGGCCACCTGCGGCCCGGGATCGCGGCCCGGCAGCGGCCCCCGGCCGACCCGGGCGTCGCGCACGGGCTGCGGGAGCTGCTCGACGAGCGGCTGCCGCAGGGGCTGTCCCTGGACGAGGCGGCCGGGCTGCTGCACGCCCATCCCGCGCACCTGGTCCGGGCGTTCAGCCGCGCGTTCGGCATCGCGCCCCACCAGTACCTGACGGCCCGCCGGGTCGACCGGGCGCGCCGGCTGCTGCTCGACGGGCAGGCCCCGGGCGACGTCGCCGTCGCGACCGGCTTCTACGACCAGTCGCACCTCGGCCGCGCCTTCCGGAGGATCGTGGGGACCACGCCCGGACGCTTCGCGCGCCGCCGGCCCGGCTGACCGGCACCGACGCCGGCCCGGGGGCACGCGCCGGCGAGGGTGTCGTCGGAAAGGCGGGCGCGGGGCCGGAACAACCGCGTGCTCACGGAGGTTGTGCGAGTCGTCACCCTCCACCTCCTGACGGGCGCCTTCAACCTGCTCGCCGGAACCAGCCGGAACAGAAGGAAGCACCATGAAGATCGGCATCATCGGAGCCGGCAACATCGGCGGCAACCTCACCCGCCGCCTCACCGCCCTCGGCCACGACGTCTCCGTGGCCAACTCCCGCGGCCCCGAGACCCTCGGCGCGCTCGCCGAGGAGACGGGGGCCACCCCGGTCGTCGTCACCGAGGCCGCGCGCGGCGCCGAGGTCGTCGTCGTGACCGTGCCGCTGAAGAACGTCCCCGACCTGCCGTCCGGGCTGTTCGCCGGCGCCGCCGAGGGGTTCGTCGTCATCGACACCGGCAACTACTACCCGCGGGAGCGCGACGGCCGCATCGACGCCATCGAGGACGAGGGGCTCACGGAGAGCCGCTGGACCGAGCGCCAGATCGGCCACCCGGTGGTCAAGGCGTTCAACGGGACCTACGCGCAGGACATCCTGGACCGGCCGCGTCCGGCGGGCGACCCGGACCGGCTCGCGCTGCCGGTCGCCGGCGACGACGCGGCGGCGAAGGAGCGGGTGCGCAGCCTCATCGACGAGCTCGGCTTCGACACCGTGGACGCCGGCGGCATCGACGCGTCGTGGCGCCAGCAGCCGGACACCCCGGTCTACGGACTCCGCGAGGGCGTGGACGCCGTGACCAAGGCGCTCGCCGAGGCCTCGCCCGAGCGCCCGGAGGGCTTCCGGGCCTGATCGTCCGTCACCGGGCGGCCCCGCGGGTGGCGTGCGCGGGGGCCTCCCGGCAGCGGGCTGCGGCGGTCAGCGTGCCCGGGGTGCCGTGAAGGTGACGGCGGAGGCGGGGACGGTGACCTCCGCGTCGCTCCCGAGGGAGTAGGCGGCGACACGGGAGACGGTCGCGGCCGGGACCAGGTCGCTGACCCCGGGGACCGCCGGGCAGTCCTGGGTGGCGTGCGCGTCGTACGGCACGACCACGCGGTAGTCGCGCTCCAGGGCGGCGCGGGCGGTGGCCTGGACGCACATCTCCGACATGACGCCGCAGACGGCGACCGACCGTACGCCCGCGGCGGCGAGGACGCCGCCGAGCGGCGTCCCGTGGAAGCCGTCGTCGCGCGGCTTGCGGATGACCTGCTCCAACGGGCCCGTCTCGACGGGGTGGTGGAGCTCCCAGCCGGGGGTGTGGGGCTCGTCCTCGGATCCGGGCGGGCCGTCGTTCTGCAGGTGGACGACGAGCGCCCCCGCCCGGCGGGCCCGGGCGATCAGGTCCGTCGTCCGGTCGACGAGCAGGGCGGCGGCGGGCACCGCCCCCTCCCCGGTGACGAACGCCGACTGCACGTCCACGACGATCAGGGCGTCCACGGGCTGCGCGAGCTGCGTCATCCCGCCATCCTCGCCCCCGCAGCCCTCCGGCGCCACGGAGTTACCGCCGGACCGGCCGAAACGCCCGGGCGCGCGCCGGTCCCGCCGGGTTAGCCTGACGCGCCGACGAGATGCACGAGCGGGGTGGGGAATGACGGGAATGGACACGTCCGACTGGTGGGAGCTGCTGCCGGCCGGGGTCCGCGACCAGATCGACGGTTTCGTCCTCCAGGACGCCCGGATGCGGGCGGTCCGCGCCCTCCTCGACGTGGCGCGCGCCCGTGGCATCGGACTGCACGAGGCCGAGCGCGTCGTGCACGGCCGCTACCTCCACCTCGGCGACCGGGTCGCCCGCACCCCCGACAGCCCGCTCGACCAGGAGTCCCTGACGGCCCGCGCCGCGGGCTGTGCCGGCCGGGTCGTGGCGATCGAGGCGGTGTGGGACGGCGACACCGTGCACGACTGGTTCGTGAGCCTCTACGCGATCACCGACGAGCCCGCCGGCCAACGCGAACTGGCGACGATCTACCACGGCACGGCGGAGCGGTACCTCCGCTCACGTCCCGAGGCGGCCGAGGCCCGGGACGGGACCGAGGCCCGCAGGACCGGGGCCGGGGCCCCCTCCCGGGTCAGGCGCGGCGGGCGCGCCGCCGCGGCGGTCCGGATGCCCCGGCACCCGTCGGCGACCGTGGCCGCGCGGGTGGGCGGAGACCTGGCCGCCTCGCTCGCCGTGCCCTTCCACTTCGCGAGCCCGGACGACCCGGACGACACGGCGCCGCGCTGGCGGTCGTGAACGCCGGCCGGGACGGCGCCGCACCCGCCCTCCCCGGCCCGGGACGGAGCGACGCCGCCTCGGCCCGCACCGGCCGGCTCACGGCGCCGCCGTCCGCCGTCGTCACGCCCCCGCCGGGCTCCGGCGAGCGGCCCGGACCAGGAGCAGATGCCCCGAGACACCGGTCGTGAACAGGCCGGCCAGCAGGGCCACCAGGGCGATGCCGGAGCCCGAGGCCCAGTGGACGGAGCCCGCGTGCGCGGCGAGCACGACGCCGGCCGCCAGGGCGACCAGGGGAACGGCACGGAGCGCGGGACGCGTGCGGTCCAGGTCGTCCTCCGCCAGGGAGGCGAGCACCCCGACGCCCAGGGACAGCGCCCAGACGCCCAGGCCCTGGGCGTCGGCGCGGTCGACGGGCCAGGGGAGCAGCGGGCCCCAGAAACCGGGGAGGACGAGCAGTCCGGCCCCGATGCCGAGCCAGCCCGAACCGAGCACCGCGAGCGGGGGCTTGGACCAGCCGGGCAGCGGCACGACCGGATGGCGCCCCGTCTCCCGTGCCCGGTGTACGGACTCCGCTCCCCCGTCCGCCCCCTCGGCCACGTCCCGGGCCGGTCGCGCGGAACGGACCGGTCGGCGGTACTGGGCGAGAAGGCATCCCACGGCCGCCAGGGCGAGGGCGCCGAGGGCGGCGACCCAGCCGAGGCTGAACAGGGCGAGGAAGACCGGACCCCCGTGGAAGGCCTGGAGGCTGCCCGCGTTCAGCAGGCTCACGGCGAACAGTCCGACGAGGACCGTCGCGAGCGGCAGAACGAGGCTCCGGACCTCCTCCCAGCGGCGGGCCCGGCCGACCGTGAACAGAGCGGGCGCCACCCCCAGCATGGCCGCGCCGACGAGTCCCGGGCTCAGCGCCTCCGGCGACACCCAGGCACCCGCCCGGTATCCGAGGAGACTCGTGGCGGCCAGCAGCCCCCCGACGGCGAGGCTGATCCCGCCGACGGCGCCGCTCAGGAGCACGACGGCGGGCGACAGTTCGCGCCCGCCCCGCGCCCCGGCGGCCCCGGCCCGCGTCCGTGCCCCGGCCGTGTTCTCGTCCGCCTCCGGGTCTCCCCCTCCTCCGTCGGTCCCCTCCGCCCCGACGGTCCGCGCCCCGTCGCCGCTCGCCTCTCCCACGCCCGGTCCCCCGCCCGCCCGTCGCTCGTCCCCGCTCACGCCTGCCGCCCTTCGCGCGCCGTGCCGGCCGCGGCCGGAATCGCCGTCGCGTCGGACCTCCCGGCCGCCGGGACGCCGGACGGGCCCTGGCGCCTGAGGAGTTCACGGGCGTACAGGACGCGCAGGCTGACGGCGCTCACGGCGGCGTAGGCGAGCATGCCGCCGCCGATGCCGACGCCCGCGAGCAGGGCGGTGGGCTGGTCGAGGTGCATGGACCGCTCCAGGAGGGGCACCGTCACCGCCGAGAACGCGGGGGCCAGGCACAGGGCGACGAGGTGCAGCCGCCATTCCTCGGCCGCCCAGGTCGCGCCCCGCGCACCGGCCCGGAGGGCCCGCACCGCGACGACGGCGTAGATCACGGCGTACGGGACGAGGAAGGCGAGCAGGAGGCGCCGGCCCGCGGTCCCCCCGTCGAGGAAGGCGGAGGTGACCCACACCAGGCCCGCGGCGCCGGCGAGGTGGGCCGCCGCCTGGACCGGCGCGGGGCACCAGGTGCCGGTCAGGCCCGGGACGGTGTCGCGGCGGTCGAGGGCGCGGGAGGCGAGCAGGGCGCCGAAGGCCACGAGGGAGCCGAGGTGCATGAGCGCGACGCGGTTGATGTCGACCATGTCGAGCCCCGGGTAGAGCGCGGGCAGGAATCCCCATTCGAGCCGGAGCAGCGGGGCGGTCATGAGGAAGCCGTAGCAGAGCAGCATCCAGCGCTGGTGCAGGTCGGGGAAGCCGCGGACGGCGGCGAGGACGCCGAAGGTCACGCTGCCGACGGTGCCGACGAGGATCGTGGCGAGCACGATCCAGAACGCGGCCCCGCTGAACGCCTCTTCGGGCGGGGTGCGGACGAGGTAGAGCGCGGCGCCGCCCATCGACACGTACACGGTGACGGCGAAGACGGTCCCGGTGACGCGGTGCAGCCGGACCCGGCGCCGGACCGCGGAGAGCAGCTGGACCGGGCCGAGCAGCATCAGGAGGCCGCCGAGCACCGAGTGCACGATCAGCGGGACGAGGCTGCGCCCGTACGGTCCGATCCGGTCGCGCACGGCCTCGGCGACGAACTCGGGCGAGACGGAGCGGCCGAGGAGCCACTCGCCGACGGCCGGCGCTCCGGGGCTGGCGTAGGGCCAGAGTTCGGTCATGGCGATCGGCGCGTACGCCAGGCAGACCGCCGTCACCGCGACGGTGGCCACCTTCCCCCGCCTCGTGCTGGTCGGACGCCCCACGACGGTCCCCTCCTCCGAACGCGCATAGTCCTTTCTGGACTATGGAGGAAGGTAGGGCGGGGCCCCGGCGAGGTCAACCGGTCGGTAGCGAACTCAGGGTTCGCGGGTCTCGACCCACTGCCAGAAATCGACCATCATCCGCTCATACCGGATGCCGAACTCCAGCGCCTCGCGCTGACCCCGCGTCAGCAGCTCGCCGACGTCGGCGGCGAGTGCCTCGTACTCGTCGAGCGTCCGGCGGTGCTCGCCGACCTGGACGGGGGCGTGGAGGCGCGGGCTGGCGCCGAACCACAGTTTGAGGATGCCCCGTTCGCGGGCCTCGACCGGGACGAAGGCGGGGTCGGCGAGCCAGCCGCGCAGCGCCGCGGAGCCCTCCTCCGTGAGCCGCATCAGGCGCCGGTTGCGGCCACCGGCCTGCCGGACCTCGGACAGGAGCCCGGCCTCCAGGAGCCGGTCGCACTGCGCGTAGACCTGCGCGTGCGGCATCGACCAGAAGGGCGCCACGGTCCGCGCCGCCTCCACCTTCACGTCGTACGGACTGGCCTCACCCAAGGTGTCGATGATGCCGAGCACCAGGAAGGACGGCGTGGTCAAGCGGACTTCAGACATGCCGCCGACCGTATCGCGCGGGGCGGCCGAAGTCCCTGGTGAGGCGGCCATCCGCCACACCCGCCGGTCGTGGACCCGCCACGCGCACGGCCGGACGCCGGGTCCCCACGCGCCCGGCCCGCCCCCGCGGGAACCGGCGGCGGGCACCGTCTACGGGACCGGTCGCCGGCTTCCGGGTCCGACCCGCCGGGGCGGGACGGGCAGCGGGGCCGGGACGGGGAGCGGCGCGAACGACGCGTCCGGTTCGGCCGCGCGCCCGTCCGGCGGGACGCGCTCGGGGCGCAGGAGGTCGTCGAGCGCGCCGAGGCGGATGAGGCGGAGGATCCGGGGCTGGTCGCAGAGGAGCCGCCAGCGCGTCCCGTGGCGGTCGGCGGCGGCGGCGCAGTGGGCGAGGAGGCCGAGCCCGGTGGCGTCGCAGAACGTGAGGCGCCGGAGGTCGACGGTCAGCGCGTCGGACTCCCGCACGAGGGCGTCGAGCTCGGGCCGCAGGTGCCGGACCAGGACGAGGTCGAGCTCGCCGCGGAGCGCGGCGACGGTGACACCGTCGGCCGAACGGACCACGAGATACGGGTCGTGACGGGGGATCAGCTGCATCGGACGCTCCACAGGGTGGCTCCATGTGTCACGTCGAGGGTGGCTGTGTCCGGAAATGCAGGCACGTTTCGCCTCGACCGCTGTCACCTGAATCGGTGAACCGTCTTTTCCTTTTCCCCCACCCGTCCACCCGAGGGGCGAACGACCGCGCGATCGTCCGGGGCGAGCGGGGTGTCCGGACCCGGCCGGGGGGTCACCTCTCACCGGAGTCCCGGCCCGAGGCCGCTTCCAGCGGGATGCGCCGGAACTCCACGGTCTCGTACGGGCTCCGGGTCCCGGTCTCGTGAAGGAGGCCGACCGTGCCCGCGTCCAGGCGGACCAGGTCCGAGTAGGCGGCCCTGCGCCGCGAGACCGGGCGCGGCGCACCGAAGGCCAGGCCGCCGTCCGTACTGCTCCACAGGGCGAGGTCGGCCCGTTCGTCCGGGACGGAGGGCGCCGAGAGGAGCAGCGTGCGGCCGGGTCCGCCGACGTACAGCAGACTGCCCTGCACGACGGGGACGCCGTCGAGGGTGCGCTGCGGTGCGAACGGCCGCGCCAGGGTGACGCCGCCGTCGGTCGAGACGGCGTCCGCGCGGTTTCCGGGAGCGGTGCCGAGCTGGTCGCGAGTGCTGAAGTAGACGGTTCCGTCCGGCAGTTCCGCGGCGGTGGTCTCGTTGGCGTTGACGACGCCGTCGTAGGTGTCGTCGACGAAGCCGATCCGCCAGCTGCGGCCGCCGTCGTCGCTCAGGAGGGCGTGCGCTCCGTAGAGGCGGGGCTCGCGGCCGGTGTCCGGGGAACCCGGGGGCGGCGCCGCCGAGTGGTCGGCGGGGACGAGCAGGCGCCCGGCGTGCGGACCGCGGGCGAGGGCCAGGGCGTGGCCGGGCCCTGTGGCGTACCAGCGCCAGCCGGGGCGCTTGGCGGTCGCCGTGATCTCCCGGGGCTCCGAGAACGACCGGCCGTCGTCGGCGCTGCGCTGCACGAAGACGCGACGGCCGCGCGCCGCCGGGACACCGCCGCCCAGGACCAGGTCCTCCGTGGCCTCGGCGCCGCCGAAGGAGCTGACGAGGACCACGTCGCCGGAGCGGGGGTCGACGACCGGCGCGGGGTTGCCACGGGTGTCGCCGCCGCCGGCGGCGGCCACCCGCGGCGGGCCCCAGGTGCAGCCGCCGTCCTCCGACCGCCGCACCACGATGTCGACGGCGCCGCTGTCCCCGGCGCCCGCGGTCCGCCCCTCGGCGAAGGCGAGCACGGTGCCGGCCGGGGTGCGGACGGCGGCGGGGATGCGGTAGCCCGCGTACCCGCCGGTTCCGGCGGTGTACGGGACGGACGTCGTGCAGCCGGCGCCGGGCCCCGCACGGCCCGGCGCCGGTTCCCCCCGTCCTGGTGGTCCGATGGTTCCCGTGGCGCACAGTCCGGCCGCGGTGACGAGGAGGACCGCGGCCCCCAGGGCTGCACGCCTCACGGGTCCTCCCCTGCCCTTCCGCCGCCGTGCCGCGTCGCGGCCCACCGCCCGAAGATCACCGGCACGGGAGACCGCGGCCTGAACTCCGGGACAACGCCGGGCCTCGCGGAGGCGAAACCCGCGGGCGGGCGCGGCGGGAGGGGGCCTCAGCCCGCGAACCGCGCCATCCACGCCTCGACGTCGGCCGAGGAGCGGGGCAGACCGGCCGAGAGGTTCTCGTGGCCGTCCTCGGTGACGAGCAGGTCGTCCTCGATCCGGACGCCGATGCCGCGCCACTCCTCGGGCACGGTGAGGTCGTCCGGCTGGAAGTAGAGGCCCGGCTCCACGGTGAGCACCATGCCCGGTTCGAGGACGCCGTCGACGTACTCCTCGGTGCGGGCCTGGGCGCAGTCGTGGACGTCGAGGCCGAGCATGTGGCCGGTGCCCGCCATGGTGAACCGGCGCTGGAGGCCGAGCGCGTAGGCGCGGTCGACGGGGCCCTCGATGAAGCCCCACTCGACCAGGCGCGCGGCCAGGTGCCGCTGGGACGCCTCGTGGAAGGCGCGGTAGGGGACGCCGGGCTTCACGGCGGCCATGCCGGCCTCCTGCGCCTCGTACACCGCGTCGTACACCGTGCGCTGCACGTCGCTGAAGGTGCCGCTGATGGGGAGGGTGCGGGTGACGTCGGCGGTGTAGAGGGAGTGGGTCTCGACGCCGGCGTCGAGGAGGAGGAGCTCGCCGGGGCGCACGGGGCCGTCGTTGTGGGTCCAGTGCATGATCGTGGCGTGCTCTCCGGCGGCGCAGATCGAGCCGTAGCCGACGTGGTTGCCCTCCAGGCGCGCGCGGCGGAAGAAGGTGCCCTCGATCCAGCGCTCGGAGGAGGCGACCGCCCGGGAGAGCTCGCCGACGCAGTCGGTGAAGCCGCGGACGGTGGAGTCGACCGCCTTGCGCATCTCGCCGATCTCCCACGCGTCCTTGACGAGCCGGAGGTCGCTCAGCGCGCCCTCCAGTTCGGCGTCGCGCTCCTCGTCGGTGGTGACGGCGGCTTCGAGGGCCGCGTCGACGCCGCGGACGATGCGGGTGGGGACGCCGGTGCCGGCGGCCAGGTCCCCGGCGAGGGTGCGGACGTCGCGGCAGGCGAGGCCGAGGACGACCTCGGACTCCGCGAGGGTCCGGCGGCGGCCCATCCACAGCTCGGCGGTGTAGCCGATCCAGAACTCGTCGGTGTCCCGGCCGTCCCGGGGCAGCTGGTAGCAGGCGGCGTCGTGGCCGCCGTCGGCGCGGGGCTCCAGGACGAGGGCGCCGTCGCGGGCCTGGTCGCCGGTCATGTGGACGTAGCCGGAGTACGCGCGGAAGGGGTACGTGTCGTCGTTGGAGCGGGTCTTGAGGTTGCCCGAGGGGATCACCAGGCGCTCGCCGGGGAAGAGCGCGGAGAGCGCGGCGCGGCGGCGGGCCGCGTGCGGGGCCTGCTCGTCGGGCTCCAGCCCGTGCCGCTCGGTGTCCGCCCAGCCCGTCCGCATGAGGGCGGAAAGCTCCTCGGAGACGCCTTCGTAGAGGCCGTTCTTGCGACCCTTCGCCACGTCCTGCACCTTCTTCCCGGTGGGTTCCTCGGCCACCGGTGGTCGGCGGCATCCGGACGGTACTCCCGTACGGCCCCGCCGGGTGCCCAGGAGTGTCAGTGGCACGGATCAGCCACGCGCGGGCGCCGGAAGGGGTCGATAATGCGGTCCATGGCGAACGCGAAGCTCAGTGAGGCCCTGCGGCTTCTGGGGATCGGCGACGAGGCCGGCCGGGTCTACCTCAAGCTCCTGGAGCTCGGTCCCGCGCCGCTGAGCGACGTCGGGTCGGCGGCCGGCCTGTCGGGCGGCGGGCTGGCGGCGGCGTACGGGGAGCTGGTCGACGCCGGTCTCGCGAGCGCCGCCGAGGAGGGCCCGGAGGTGGTGGCCCCGGTGCCGCCCGCCGCGGGCCTGGAGATCCTCGGGCGGCACCGGGCCGCCGAGCTGGACGAGTCCCGGATCACGGTGGGCGGCGCGTTCGAGACGTTCCGCCGGCAGCGGCTCGCCACCCACGGCGACCATCTGGTGGAGGTCGTCACCGGGGACGCCGTCGGGCTGCGGATGCGGCAGGCGTGGGCGAGTGCGCGCGAGCAGATCCGCCAGCTCGACTCGCCGCCGTACTTCCCCATCCCGGGCGCGACGGACGACGCGCTGGCGACGCTGGCCCGCGGGGTGACGCAGCGGGTCGTGTACTCGCGTGCGTCGCTGGAACTGCCGGGGAACCTGGAGACGGCGATCGAGCCGTGCATCGAGGCAGGGGAGCAGGCCCGGGTGCTGCCGTCCGTGCCGGTGAAGCTGGTGATCATCGACGAGGCGTACGCGATGGTCTCCCTGTCGATCAGGGAGGCGGACGTGCACAACGCGATGATGGTGGTGCAGCCGTGCGGGCTGCTCTCCGCGCTGGTGGCGCTCTTCGAGCAGGTGTGGCAGGGCGCGCTGCCCTTCCACGGCCGCACCACGCGGCCGGCCGGTCTCCTCCCGGCCGACCGGCGGCTGCTGCGGCTGCTCGCCGGGGGGGCCGCCGACGAGGTCATCGCCCGTGAGCTCGGCGTGAGCCGCCGCACGCTGTTCCGCCGGATCCAGGTCCTGAGTGCCCGGCTCGGCGCGACGAACCGGTTCCAGCTGGCGCTCCAGGCGCAGCGCTCCGGCTGGCTGTGACCCGGGGCCGGGAGCTTCCCGGCCCCGGGGCGGACGGACCGTCAGGCCAGGTGCCGCCGCAGGAAGGTGTACATCAGGGCGCTGTTGTGGGCGGCCTGCTCGTTGTCGCCCGCGCCGGCGTGGCCGCCGCCGGTGTTCTCGTGGAACAGCACCGGCTGCCCGAGCTCCCGCAGCCGGGCCGCGGCCTTGCGGGCGTGGCCGGGGTGGACGCGGTCGTCGCGGGTCGACGTCATGAGGAGCACCGGCGGGTAGCGCCGGTCGGCCGCGAGCCGGTGGTACGGGGAGAGGTCGAGCAGGTGCGGCAGGTCGGCCTCGTCGTCCGGGTCGCCGTACTCGGCGATCCAGGACGCGCCCGCGAGGAGCCGGTGGAAGCGCGTCATGTCCAGCAGCGGCACCTGGGCGACGATCGCGCCGAACAGCTCCGGGTGGCGGGTGAGCATGGCGCCCATCAGCAGGCCGCCGTTGCTGCCGCCCGCGGCGCCGAGCGCACCGGGGGTGGTGATCCCGCGGGCGACGAGGTCCTCGGCGACGGCCGCGAAGTCCTCGAAGGCCCGCGGCCGGTCGGCGCCGAGGGCGGCCTGGTGCCAGTCGGGCCCGTACTCGCCGCCGCCCCGGATGTTCGCGATGACGTAGGTGCCGCCCTGTTCGAGCCACGCCCGGCCGGTCACCGCGCCGTAGTAGGGGGTGAGGGAGACCTCGAAGCCGCCGTAGCCGTAGAGCAGGGTGGGCCCCGGGCCCGTGACGGCGTGGTCGGGCCCGATCACGAAGTACGGGACGCGGGTGCCGTCGCGGGAGACCGCGAAGTGCTGCGCCACGGAGAGGCCGGTGGTGTCGAAGCGGGCGGGGGCCTGCTTGAGGGTCTCGCTGTCGCCGCCGATCCGGCCGCGGGACAGCGTGGAGGACTGGAGGAACCCCGAGACGTCGAGGAAGTACTCGTCGGAGACGTCCGGGTCGGTGTCCACGACGCTGACGGCGGAGAGCGCGGGGACGCCGACGAGTGGCTCGCGGGTCCATCCGCCGCCGGGCACGGGGGTGAGGACCTCGATGCGGGTGCTGACGTCCCGCAGCGTCTCCAGGACGAGGTGGCCGCGGGTCCAGGAGTGCCCGGCCAGGGCGGTGCGCTCGTCGGGGGTGAACAGCACCTCGGGGGTGCGGTCGCCGGCGAGGAACGCGTCGAAGTCGAAGGCGAGCAGCGAGCCCGTCGGCTGCCCCAGCCAGGCGGACTTGAGGGTGACGACGAGGTGGCGCCGGTGGGCGTAGACGAGGGCGTCGTCGGGGACGTCGATCCGGACGAGCGTGCCGTCCGGCCGCAGCCAGTGCGTCTCGCTGCGGAAGAAGTCCAGCGACCGGCCCACGAAGTCGCGTTCGAAGCCGGGGGTGGCGTCGTGCTGCCCCCAGGCCGACACGTCGGCCTGGCCGGCCTCGAAGACGAGCTCGGCCTCCGCCGGCTCGGTGCCGCGCCGCCACCGGCGGACCTGGCGCGGGTAGCCGGAGTCGGTGAGCGAGCCGGGGCCCGTGTCGGTGCCGAGGAAGACGGTGTCGGCGTCGATCCAGCCGATCCGCGTCTTGGCCTCCGGGAGCCGGAAGCCGTCCTCGACGAAGGCCCGCGCGGCGAGGTCGAACTCGCGGACCACGACGGCGTCCCCGCCGTCCCGGGAGAGGCGGATCAGGGCCAGGTCGTGGTCGGGGCGGCAGACCCGCGCGCCGTCCCACACCCACTTCTCCCCCTCGGCCTCGGCGAGCGCGTCGAGGTCGAGCAGGACGTCCCACTCGGGGTCGTCCTTGCGGTACTGCTCCAGGGTCGTCCGCCGCCAGAGCCCGCGGACGTGCTCGGCGTCGCGCCAGAAGTTGTAGAGGTGCGGGCCGCGCCGGGTGGTGTACGGGATGCGGTCCGAGGCGTCCAGGACCTCCCGCAGCCGCGCCTTCAGGGGGGCGAAGCCGGGGTCGCCGGCGAGGACGTCGGCGGTCTCGGCGTTCCGCTCGGCCACCCAGGCGAGCGCTTCCTCGCCGGAGACGTCCTCCAGCCAGAGGTACGGGTCGTCGTCGGTCGGTTCTCCCATGGCTACTTCCCGTCCTCGCGTCGCAGCTGTGCCGAAAGGTGGTGTCGCAGCGGCTGTCCGACCGCCGCCATGTCGTGGACGAAGCCGAGCGTTCCGTCGTCCGCGAGGGTATAGCGGCGCCGGGTGGCCTCGACGTCCTTCGCGGTGGGGGCGAGGGCGACGGTGTGGGTGGCGAGGTCGACCGTGCCGTCCTGCGCCCGGCCGACCATGATCTCGGCGATGCCGGTGGGCTGGGTGATCAGGACCTCCACGCCGCCGTCCGGCTTCAGCCGCCACCAGCCGCTCTCCCGCGCCGCGGGCCGCAGCGGGGTGCCGTCCGCGTCGATCAGCCAGGCGCGTGCCTCGTAGTGGAGGAAGGGCCGCCCGTCATGGCGGAAGGTGACCTCCTGCGCGTACGCGAACCCCTCGGCGAGGGTCGGGTACTCGCCGCGGCCCCGGCCCCTCCAGGTGCCGAGGAGGCCGGTCACCGGCGCCAGCAGCTCGTGCGGCGCGGGCGTCCCGCCCGGCCGCGGGGCGTCGGGGTAGGGGTGGTGCGGCTCGCGGTCGAACATGAGGTGCGCTCCTGGGTCGGGGCCTGTGCCGGATCGCAGCTTAGGTCGTGGGGCGCGGCCCGGGCGCGGGGGCGTACCGGCCGCCCACCTGCCGCGATCGCCCGGGGAGCCCGTGCGCGGGGGCGGTTGCCGGCGGGAGAGGCGGGTCCACGCTCCGAGACGGCCGTTGACCGGGCCGGTGACGGCCGCTACCTTCGCGCCATGTTGCGTACAGCCCTGCTCACCTCGCGCGGTCACATCGACCTGCTGCGGGTGGCCTCCGCCGCGTGTCGCCGCGGCTGCTGACGCCCTCTTTCCCGCATCGCCCCCTGACGCCCTGACCGCCGTGCGCGCGTGTGTCCGCCGCGCCCGCGGTCGCTGAGGCGTACCGCCACCCCGCTCTCTCCCAGAGACCCCGGAGCCCCGCCATGACGGTCGGCCATGCCCCACCCCCCTCTCCACCCGACATATCGCCCTTGCCGGATGTCGAATCCCTCGTCCCCTCCCGGGGGCCCGGTCGCGGCCCCGCCGTTCCCCGCTGGCTGCGCCGGGGCGCCGGGCCCGTGCTGCTGCTCGCGCTGTGGCAGGCCCTCGGCACGACGGGCGTCCTCCCCTCCGACGTGCTGGCCTCGCCGGGGACCGTCGCGCGGGCCGGCGGCGGCCTGGTCGCGGACGGAACCCTGCCGACCGCGATGGGCGTCTCGCTGGGGCGGGTCGCCGCGGGGCTGCTGATCGGCGGCGTCGTGGGCGTCTCGCTCGCCCTGGTGTCCGGGCTGTCGCGGCTCGGGGAGGACCTCGTCGACGCTCCCGTGCAGATGCTGCGGACGGTGCCCTGGGTCGGTCTCATCCCGCTGTTCATCATCTGGCTGGGGATCGGCGAGGCGCCCAAGGTGGCGCTGATCGCCCTCGGGGTGGCCTTCCACCTCTATCTGAACGTGTACGCCGGGATCCGCGGCGTGGACGCCCACCTCGTCGAGGCCGGCGAGTCGCTGGGGCTCGGCCGGTGGGGCCTGGTCCGGCACGTCGTGCTGCCCGGCGCCCTGCCGGGGGCCATGACGGGGCTGCGCTACTCGCTCGCCACCGCCTGGCTCGCGCTGGTCTTCGGGGAGTCGATCAACGCCGACGCCGGGATCGGCTTCCTGATGAACCAGGCGCGCGAGTTCTTCCGCACCGACGTGATCGTCGTCTGCCTGGTCGTCTACGCCTTCCTCGGCCTGCTCGCCGACGCCGTCGTCCGCTCTCTCGAAAGGCTGCTGCTGCAATGGCGACCGACCTTCACCGGGCAGTGACCGTCCAGGGTCTCACCCGCTCCTTCGACGGACGCCCCGTCGTCGACGGCCTCGACCTCACGCTGGAGGCAGGGCAGTTCACCGCCCTCCTCGGCCACAGCGGCTGCGGCAAGTCCACGCTGCTGCGGGTGCTCGCGGGGCTCGACCGGGAGATCTCCGGCACCGTCCTCGTGCCGCGCCGGCGTGCCGTCGCGTTCCAGGCGCCGCGCCTGATGCCGTGGAAGCGGGTCTGGCGCAACGTGCTGCTCGGGCTGCCCGGCAAGCCGGGCCGCGCGGTCGCGGAGAAGGCCCTGGAGGAGGTCGGGCTCGGCCACCGCGCCGGGGCGTGGCCCAAGACGCTCTCCGGCGGAGAGGCCCAACGCGCCTCCCTCGCGCGGGCACTGGTGCGCGATCCCGATCTGCTGCTGCTCGACGAGCCGTTCGGCGCGCTCGACGCCCTGACGCGGATCAAGGCCCAGCGGCTGGTGGCGGAGTTGTGGCGTCGGCGCGGCTGCACGGTGCTCCTCGTCACCCACGACGTGGACGAGGCCCTGCTGCTCGCGGACCGGGCCCTGGTGATGCGGGACGGCGTCATCGCGTACGACACCCCGGTCGCCCTCGCACGGCCCCGCTCGCCCGGCGATCCGGAGCTCGCGGCCCTCCGCACCAGGCTGCTCGCCGAACTCGGCGTCACCGAGGGCGAACCCGCCACGTCCACGGCGGCCTGACGGTCACCGGCAGGGCCGCCCTTCCCCACCACGCCCGCCCTCACCGGCCCCGCTCCCCGTCCCGCCGCAAGCCCGCACCCCGTCCAGACGCCGACGCCGCTCCCGACCTGATCCGGCCCGACCCGAACTGATCCGACCCGACCCGACCCCGAGGAGAAGCCGTGAAGTCCCCCCGCCTGTCCGTCGCGACCCTGCTGGTGCCCCTCGCGCTCCTCGTCTCCGCCTGCTCCGGCGCCTCCGCCGCCGGGCAGGGCTCGCACTCCGACGGCCAGGGGAGCCTCGTCCTGCGCGTCGGCGACCAGAAGGGCGGCGCCGAGGCCGTCCTGCGCGCCGCGGGCGAACTCGACGACCTGCCCTACCGCGTCACCTGGTCGACGTTCACCTCCGGCCCACCCCTGCTCGAGGCCGTGAACGCCGAGGCCGTCGACATCGGGGGCGTCGGCAACACCCCACCGGTGTTCGCGGCCGGCGCCTCCTCGAAGATCACCGTCGTCGCCGCCACCCACGGCGACCCGGCCGGCGAGGCGATCCTCGTCCCCACGGACTCCCCGCTGCGCACCGTCCGCGACCTGAAGGGGAAGAAGGTCGCCGTCGCCCAGGGCAGCGCCGCCCACTACCAGCTGATCGCCGCGCTCGCGCGGGCCGGGCTCACCCTCGCCGACATCCGCCCCACCCTGCTCCAGCCGGCCGACGCCCTCGCCGCCTTCTCCGGCGGCAAGGTGGACGCCTGGGCGGTCTGGGACCCGTACACCTCCCAGATCCTGGAGGGCGGCCGGGGCCGGGTGCTCGCCGACGGCCGGGGCATCGTCAACGGCCTCGGGTTCCAGGTCGCCGCCCCCGCCGCGCTCGCCGACGAGGAGAAGGCCGCCGCCATCGGCGACTACCTCGAACGGCTGCGGCGCGCCCAGGACTGGGTGTTCGAGCACCCCGACGCCTGGGCGAAGGTCTGGTCGAAGGAGACCGGCCTGCCCTACGAGGTGGCGCTCGCCGCCGTACGACGCAGCAACGGCACCCGGATCCCGGTCGCCCTCGACGACGCGGCCGTCGCCTCCGAGCAGCGGATCGCCGACACCTTCGCCCGCCTCGGGCTGATCCCCCGCACCTTCCGGTTCGCCGACTTCGTCGACCGCCGCTTCGACAAGGACCTGCCGCCGTCGACCACCCCGGCGCGCACGTACGGAAAGGCCTCCTGATGACCGTCCACCTGCACTGGTTCCTGCCGACCGGCGGCGACGGCCGCACCCTCGTCGACCGGCACGCCTACACCGACGGCGGGATCACGCGGAACCGGACCGTGTCCGGGGTGCGCGCGCCCGACATCGACTACCTGGTCCAGATCGCCAAGGCCGCCGAACAGCTGGGCTTCGAGGCGGTGCTGACACCGACCGGGACGTGGTGCGAGGACGCCTGGCTGACGACCGTCGCCCTCGCCCAGCACACCGAACGGCTCAAGTTCCTGGTGGCGTTCCGCCCGGGCGTGATCTCCCCGGTCCTCGCGGCCCAGATGGCGTCCACGTACCAGCGGATCACCCGGGGCCGGCTGCTCCTCAACGTGGTGACCGGCGGCGACTCCGCCGAGCAGCGGCGGTTCGGCGACCACCTCGACCACGACCGGCGGTACGCGCGGACCGCCGAGTTCCTCTCGGTCGTGCGGGGCGTCTGGGGCGGCCGGCCGTTCGACTTCGACGGGGAGCACTTCCGGATCGACGGCGGTCTCACCGCGCTGCCGCCGGACCCGCTGCCCGAGATCTTCTTCGGCGGGTCCTCCGAGGCGGCCGGCCCGGTCGCGGCGGAGCACGCCGACGTCTATCTGACCTGGGGCGAGCCGCCCTGGCAGGTGAAGGAGAAGATCGACTGGATCCGGGGGCTCGCGGAGGAGCGGGGCCGCGAGGTCCGGTTCGGGATCCGTCTGCACACCATCTCGCGGGACTCGGCGCGGGACGCCTGGGCGACGGCCGACCGGCTGCTCGCCGACCTCGACGCCGAGACCGTCGCCTCGGCGCAGGAGCTGCTCGGCCGCAGCGAGTCCGTCGGCCAGCAGCGGATGCTGGCGCTCCACCGCGGCGGTGCGCTCGATCGCGACAAGCTGGAGATCTCGCCGAACCTGTGGGCGGGGGTCGGTCTGGTGCGGGGCGGGGCGGGAACGGCGCTGGTGGGCAGCCACGCCGACGTCGCGGACCGGATCGAGGAGTACCACGACCTGGGCGTGGAGCACTTCGTGCTCTCGGGCTACCCGCATCTGGAGGAGGCGTACTGGTTCGGCGAGGGCGTGACGCCCGAGCTCGCCGCCCGCGGTCTGCTGCCGAGGGTCCCGGCCGACCCGCGGTTGGGGGTCCCCGCGGTGAACGGCCGTCCTGCCTCGGCCCCGGGCGGGGCGCCGCTGCTGGTGCCGGGCGGGCGGTAGGCGGGCGGGCGACAGGCGGGCGGGCGACAGGCGGGCGGGGGGCGGGGGAAGTTCCGCGCCCCCGGCCCGGTTGGTAGAAGCGTGAACGATTTCGAGGTCGAAGCGGGCGGAGCGGTCGGAACGGCCGGAGCGGTGCCGGGAGCCGTCGCGGCCGGCGGCGACGGGCCCCGCAGGGTGGACGTGGTCGTCATCGGCGCCGGGCAGGCCGGACTCTCGGCCGCCTTCCACCTCCGCCGCACCGGCCTGGAGCCGGACCGGGACTTCGTGGTGCTCGACCACGCCCCACACCCCGGCGGCGCCTGGCAGTTCCGCTGGCCGTCGCTGACCTACGGCAAGGTGCACGGCATGCACGCGCTGCCGGGCATGGAGCTGACCGGGGCGGACCCCGCGCGGCCCTCCTCGGAGGTGATCGGCGCGTACTTCGACGCCTACGAGCGGACCTTCGGCCTGCACGTGCACCGGCCCGTCGACGTCACCGCCGTCCGGGAGGGCGAAGGCGGGAGGCTGCGGGTGGAGACCTCGGAGGGGGTGTACGCGACCCGCGCCCTGATCAACGCCACCGGCACCTGGGACCGCCCGTTCTGGCCGCGCTACCCGGGCCAGGAGACCTTCCGCGGCCGGCAGCTGCACACGGCCGACTACCCGGGGCCGGCGGCGTTCGCCGGGCGGCGCGTGCTCGTCGTCGGGGGCGGCGCCTCCGGCACCCAGCACCTGATGGAGATCGCCGAGGTCGCCGCCGGCACGACCTGGGTCACCCGGCGCGAGCCCGTCTTCCGCGAGGGACCGTTCGGGGAGGAGGAGGGACGGGCCGCCGTCGCCCTCGTCGAGGAGCGCGTGCGGCGCGGACTCCCCCCGCAGAGCGTCGTCTCGGTCACCGGGCTGCCCCTCAACGACGCCGTCCGCGACGCGCGCGAGCGCGGCGTCCTCGACCGGCTCCCGATGTTCGACCGGATCACCCCGACCGGGGTGGCCTGGGCGGACGGCCGGACCGTCGACGTGGACGTGATCCTGTGGGCGACCGGCTTCCGGGCGGCGATCGACCACCTCACCCCGCTGCGGCTGCGCGAGCCCGGCGGCGGCATCCGGGTCGAGGGGACACGGGCGGCGCGCGACCCCCGCGTCCACCTCGTCGGCTACGGCCCGTCGGCGTCGACGATCGGTGCCAACCGGGCCGGCCGCTCGGCGGTCTCCGACATCCGCCGCCTCCTCGCCCGCGAGCCGGCCGGCGCCGTCGCCGGCTGAGCCCGCGTCACTGCTTCGCCGCGCTCCGGTTGGCGTTGAACTCGGCCACGTTCTCCCGGTGCTCCGCGTAGTCGGCGGTGAAGCGGGTGTCGCCGGGGGCGACCGTGACGAAGTAGAGCCAGTCGCCGTCCGCCGGACGGATGACGGCGTCCAGCGCCTGGTCCCCCGGATTGCCGATCGGCGTCGGCGGGAGCCCCTTGTGCGCGTAGGTGTTGTACGGGCTGCTGTTCCGGGTGTCCTCGACGGTCGTGTCCACCGTGGTCCGGCCCAGGGCGTAGTGGAGCGTCGAGTCCATCTGCAGGGCCATGCCGCGGCTGAGTCGGTTGTGGAGGACGCGGGCGACCTTGGCCATGTCCTCGGGGTTGTCGGCCTCGGCCTGGACGATGCTGGCCGCGATCACGGCCTGGTAGACGCTCAGTCCGTGGGCCCGCGCTCCCTCGGCGACCGCCGCGGTGCCGAAGCGCCGCGAGGCGGTGTCCACCATGAAGCGGAGCAGCACCTCCGGGGTGGTGGCGCCGATCACGGGATAGGTCGCGGGGAAGAGGTACCCCTCCGGATTGCCGCCGGCCTCGCCGGGCAGCGGCAGCACGGTGCCGGGGGCCGTCGCGGTCCGCCGCGCGGTGCCCGGGGCCAGCCCCAGGGAGCGGTCGACGGCCGTGTAGACCTGGCCGGCCCGCCAGCCCTCCGGGACGAGGAGCGCCCTCGGCTGTTCGGGGGCCGGTTCGTCGTGGGAGAGCAGCAGGGGCACGGCGATCGCGGCGGCCACGGCGAGGACGGCGCCGAGCAGCAGGGCGAGACGGCCGCGCCGGGTGAGCCGGGGGCGGCGGCCGCGCCGGGGCGGGCGGGGCGGCGCGGGACGGCGGGCGGCGGGGGCGGGAAGGGCGCCCAGGACGCGGCGCGGGGGTGCGTACGGGGACGGCGCCCGGTAGGTCATGGCCGCACGCTAACCCGGGCCGTCCGGGATTCCCGGGAACCCGCGCGCGGCGGCGCCGCCGGCTCCCTGGGACGGGGAGCCGGCGGCGCCGGGCACTGCGATCGTCAGACGAGCCAGCCCAGGAAGTGGAGGACGCCGGCGAGCAGGTTGGTGATGACGTTCATGGTGGTGCTTCTCCTCGTACAGGTGCATCAGCGGGACGGTGCGATCGCGTTCTGCAGCACGCCGCTCGCACTCCGTCATCATCCGGCGCGGTACGGGGAGGGTGCAACGATCCCCCGGGACGATCACACGTTCTGGGGAACAACCGCTCCCACGTTCGTCTGTTCGCCCTCAGGCCCGGCCGAGGGGGGCCCGTTCCCGGGGTCCGTCGAGGGGTCCGCGGCGGACGGGTCGGCCGCCGTGTCGGCCGACCGGGCGTCCCGCCGGACCAGGGCCGCGTACCGGCCGTCGCGCGCCAGCAGCTCGTCGTGGGTCCCGCGCTCGGCGATCCGGCCGGCCTCCAGGACGACGATCTGGTCGGCGTCGCGGACGGTGGAGAGCCGGTGGGCGATGGTGATGGTGGTGCGCCCCTCGGACAGCGTGTCCATGGCCTGCTGCACCGCGTGCTCCGTCCGGGTGTCGAGGGCGCTGGTCGCCTCGTCGAGGATGAGCACGGGCGGGTCGCGCAGGATGGTGCGCGCGATGGCCAGGCGCTGCTTCTCGCCGCCGGAGAACCGGTATCCGCGCTCGCCCACCAGGGTGTCGTAGCCGTCGGGCAGCGAGGCGATGTGGTCGTGGATCTGGGCGGCGCGCGCGGCGGCCTCGATCTCCTCGTCGGTGGCGTCCGGCTTGGCGAAGCGGAGGTTGTCCGCGACGGAGGCGTGGAAGAGGTAGGTCTCCTGGGAGACGACGCCGACGGCCCGGGCGAGGGTGTCGAAGTCCAGGTCGCGCACGTCGACGCCGTCGAGGGCGACCCGGCCGCCGGTGACGTCGTAGAGCCGGGGCACCAGGTAGCTCAGGGTGGACTTGCCGGAGCCGGTGGGGCCCACGACGGCCAGGCTGCCGCCGGCGGGGACGGTGAGGTCGATCTCCTCGAGGGTCGCCCGGCCGGTCGCCTCGGGGTCGTAGCGGAACTCGACCTTCTCGAAGGAGACCTCGCCGCGCACCAGCGGGAGCCGGACGGGCTCGGCGGGCTCGGCGATGTCGACGGGCAGGTCCAGGTACTCGAAGATGCGCTGGAAGAGTGCCAGGGAGGTCTGCATCTGCACACCGGTGGAGAGCAGGCTCACGGCGGGCCGGAAGAGGCCCTGCTGGAGCGTGACGAAGGCGACGAGCGTGCCGAGCGAGATCGTGGCGCCGCCGGGGCCGAGCGCGATGCCGGCGGCCCAGTAGATCAGGGCGGGCATGGCGGCCATGACGATGCTGATGGTGGACATGCGCCAGCGTCCGGCCATGGAGGAGCGCACTTCGAGGTCGACGAGGCGCTCGGACTCCTCGGCGAAGGACTTCGTCAGCGAGTCGGCACGGCCCATGGTGCGGCCCAGCAGGATGCCGCTCACCGAGAGGGATTCGGTGACGGTCGCGGCCATCGCGGCCATCTGCTTCTGCCGCTGGGTGGTGATCCGCTTGCGCTCACGGCCGACCCTGCGGCTGATCCAGACGAAGACGGGCAGCAGGAGCAGCGAGACGAGGGTGAGGCGCCAGTCGAGGGCGAGCATGGCGACGACGGTCGCGACGACCGCGGTGAGGTTGGAGACGAGCGAGGTGGCCGTCGAGGTGACGGTGGCCTGCATGCCGCCGATGTCGTTGGCGATGCGGGACTGGACCTCGCCCGTGCGGGTGCGCGTGAAGAAGGCCAGCGGCATCCGCTGGAGCTGCTCGTACACCGCGGTGCGCAGGTCGTGCATGACGCGCTGGCCGACGGTGGTGGAGATGAGGGTCTGGAGCACGCCGAAGACGCCGTTCAGCACGGCGGTGGCGATCATGCCGAGGGCGAGCAGGCTGAGCAGCCCGGTGCGGCCCTGCGGGATCGCGACGTCGAGGAGCTCCCTGAGCAGGAAGGGCGAGGCGACCGAGACGAGCGACGCGGCGCCGACCAGGAGGCCGACGAGTGCGAGGCGCGCACGGTAGGGACGGAAGAGCCGCAGGATGCGCCGCACCTGGGCGGGATCCTTCGGCCGGGTGGAGTCACGGGACGGTGGCGTCCAGTCGGACTGGTCGTGGGGATGCATGGGCTCCTTCGGGAAATGAGGCGATTCGAGCAGAGCATAGCTCATTGTTACCTATACTCACAATGAACCAGGTCCTGATATTGTTCCCCCATGACCACCACCGACCGCACGAGCGCGGCCGACCGCACGGGTGACGGCCCGGGCGGACCTGACGCCGACGGGCTCCTCGCCGAGCAGCTGCTGCGGCTCACCCGCCGTCTGCACCGCATCCAGAAGCACCACCTGGAGCCGGTCGGCATCACCCCCGCCCAGTCGCGGCTGCTGCGCACGGTCGCGCACTTCGGAGAGCCGCCCCGGATGGCCGACCTCGCCGCCCGTCTCGAGGTCGTCCCCAGGGCCGTGACCAGTCTCGTCGACGGCCTGGAGGCGGGCGACCGGGTGCGCCGGGTCCCCGACCCGAGCAACCGCCGGGTGATACGGATCGAGCTCACCGACGCCGGCCGCGCCACGCTGCGCGAGCTGCGCAGCGCGCGCCGGGCGGCCGCAGAGGACATCCTTGCTCCATTGACCGTCGAACAGCGCGAGGTGCTCGGAGGTCTGCTGTCCGCCCTGGTCGACCGGGTGCCGGAGAGCGGCTGCTGATCCGACCGGGCACGGGGACGCGCGGAAGGGAAGCCCCGACATGCCGCTTCTGGAGCCGAACCCGCAGTCCCTCCGCCCCGCGACGAAGCGGACCCCGGCGCCGGACCGGGTGCCCGAGCTCCAGGCACGGGGCACGCCACGGAGGCTGCGCGAGGAGCTGAACGAGCTCCTCGGCCCGGAGAAGGTGCTGTCGAAGATCTCCGACCTCGTCCGCTACGCCTCGGACGCGAGCCCCTACCGCTTCGTGCCGCAGGTCGTCGTGGTCGCCGAGGACATCGACGACGTCTCCGCGGTCCTGTCCTACGCCCACGGAAAGGGCCGCGAGGTCGTCTTCCGGGCCGCCGGGACCAGCCTCAACGGGCAGGCGCAGGGCGAGGACATCCTCGTCGACGTCCGGCGGCACTGGGTGGGCGCCGAGGTCCTCGACGACGGCGCCCGCCTGCGCGTCCGGCCCGGCACCACCGTCGTCCGGGCCAACGCCGCGCTCGCCCCGTACGGCCGGGTCCTGGGACCCGACCCGGCCAGTGCCGTCGCCTGCACGATCGGCGGGGTCGTCGCCAACAACGCCTCGGGCATGACGGCCGGGATCACCCGGAACTCGTACCGGACCGTCTCCTCCCTCACCGTCGTGCTGCCGAGCGGCACCGTCGTCGACACCGGGGACCCGGACGCCGACGCGCTGCTCGCGCGGGCCGAGCCCGGGCTGTGCGCGCGGCTGCTCGCCCTGAAGGCCGAGATCGAGGCCGACGCCGAGCTCACCGCCCGGATCCGGGCCAAGCACACCCTCAAGAACACGAACGGCTACCGCCTCGACGCGTTCCTCGACGGCACGACGCCCACGGAGATCCTCCGTGGCCTCATGGTCGGCTCCGAGGGGACCTTCGGGTTCATCTCCGAGGTCGTCTTCGACACCCTGCCGCTGGACCGCGAGGTCTCCACCGCCCTGCTCTTCTTCCCCTCGCTCCCGGCCGCCGCCGAGGCCGTGCCGCTCTTCAACGAGGCGGGGGCGCTCGCCGTCGAACTGATGGACGGCAACACCCTGCGGGCCTCGGTGAGCGTCCGGGGCGTGCCCGCCGACTGGGCGGAGCTGCCCAAGGAGACGGCGGCGCTGCTGGTCGAGTTCAGGGCGCCGGACGCGGCGGCCCGGGAGGCGTACGAGCGGGCCGCCGAGGCCGTCCTCGCCGGGCTGGACCTGGTCGCCCCGGTGCCCTCCGTGGCGAACGCCTTCACCCGGGACCCGGGGACGATCTCCGGGTACTGGAAGGCCCGCAAGGCGTTCGTGACGGCGGTCGGCGGCTCGCGTCCCTCCGGCACGACCCTGATCACCGAGGACTTCGCGGTGCCGCCGGACCGCCTCGCCGAGGCCTGCGCCGCCCTGCTCGACCTCCAGTCCCGGCACGGCTTCGACGCGGCCGTCGCCGGCCACGCGGCCCACGGCAACCTGCACTTCCTCCTCGCCTTCGACGCCGCCGACCCCTCCGACGTCGAGCGGTACGCGGCCTTCATGGACGAGTTCTGCAAGCTCACCGTCGAGCGCTTCGACGGCTCGCTGAAGGCCGAGCACGCCACCGGCCGCAACATCGCGCCCTTCCTGGAGCTGGAGTGGGGGACGCGGGCGACGGATCTGATGTGGCGGGTCAAGGAGGCCATCGATCCCGACGGGGTGCTCGCGCCGCGGATCGTGCTCGACCGCGACCCGCACGCCCATCTGCGCGGACTGAAGACGATCCCGGCCGTGGAAGGCATCGCCGACCCGTGCATCGAGTGCGGCTTCTGCGAACCGACCTGCCCCAGCCACGACCTGACGACCACTCCGCGCCAGCGCATCGTGCTGCGCCGGGAGATGATGCGCCAGGCCGCCGGCTCCCCCGTCGAGAGCCGCCTCCTCGCCTCCTACGGCTACGACGCCGTCGACACCTGCGCGGGCGACTCCACCTGCAAGCTGGCCTGCCCGGTCGGCATCGACACCGGCGCGCTGATGAAGGAGTTCCGGCACGAGCGCCACTCGCCGCAGGAGGAGCGGATCGCCGCCCTCGCCGCGCGGAACTTCCGCGCGGTGGAGGCCTCCGCGCGCCTCGCGGTCGCCGCTGCGGACCGGATCGGCGACCGGGTCCTGGAGTCGGTGACGGGCCTGGCGCGCCGGGCCGTGCGCCCGGACCTCGTACCGGAGTGGCTGCCGGAGATCCCCGGCGCCGCGGCCCGGCGGCTGCCCCGGACCCACCGCCCGGCGGCCGTCGCCGTCTACTACCCGGCCTGTGTGAACCGCATCTTCGGCGGCCCCGACGGCGGGCGCGGGCCCTCGCTCCCCGAGGCCGTCGTCGCCGTGTCGGCGCGGGCGGGGCGACCGGTGTGGATTCCGGACGACGTGGCCGGCACGTGCTGCGCCACCATCTGGCACTCGAAGGGGTACCGGCGGGGCAACGAGGTGATGGCCAACAGGATCGTCGAGGCCGCCTGGGGGTGGACGGCCGGCGGGGCGCTGCCGCTCGTCGTGGACGCCTCCTCGTGCACGCTCGGCATCGCGGACGAGGTGGTGCCGTACCTGACGGAGGACAACCGGCTGCTGCACGCCGAGCTCACCGTGGTCGACTCGCTGGTGTGGGCGGCGGACGAGCTGCTCCCCCGGCTCGACGTCCGCCGCCGGGTGGCCTCGGCCGTCGTCCATCCGACGTGCTCGATGCGGCACCTGGGCGACGAGGAGAAGCTGACGGCGCTCGCCGGGGCCTGCGCCGACGAGGTGGTGGTCCCGGCCGACGCGGGCTGCTGCGCGTTCGCCGGCGACCGGGGCATGCTGCATCCGGAACTGACCGCCTCGGCGACCGCGCGCGAGGCGGCCGAGGTGACGGCCCGCCCGTTCGACGTCCACCTCTCGGCCAACCGCATGTGCGAGATCGGGATGGACCGCGCGACGGGCCGCAGCTACCAGTCGGCGCTGCTGGCGCTGGAGCGCGCGACCCGTCCCTGACCGCCCGTCACCCGTCGCGCGCCGGCACCTCGTGGAGGCCGGCGGAAGGACCCCTCACCCCAGGTGGTGAGGGGTCCTTCGTATGTTCGGGTGATCATCGACGGCGGCTACGGCCCGGTGCGATATCCGGAACAGTACAGTCCGACCATCCGTCACATCTGTCCTGTCGGCGCCTTGCGCGCCCCCGGCCACCGGGGCCAGGGTCCTGTGCGGGATTCATGAGACAGCCGTGCCCACAGCTTCGGGAGGTTCCATGGACGAGCGGACACCGCGCACCCCGAGCCGCCGCAAGGTGCTCAGGACGACCGCTGCGGCTGCCGGGACGGGCATCGCCTTCACCGCGACGGGCACCCAGGCGGCCGCCGCGCCGGCGGCTCCCGCGGCTCCCGCCGCGCCCCGCCGCCGCGGCGCCACCATGGCGGGGGTGCCCTTCGAGGGCCGCTCCACGGTCCGCGTCGGTCTCGTCGGGCTCGGCAACCGGGGCAACGCGATGATCGGCCTCTACCTCGCCCTCCCCTGGGTGCGGGTGGTCGCCGTCTGCGACCCGGTGCGCGACAAGGCCGAGCGGGCCGCCGCGAAGGTGGTCGCCGCCGGGCAGCCCGCGCCGGCCGTCTACACCAAGGGCGAGACGGACTACGAGAACCTCTGCACCCGCACGGACGTCGACTTCGTCCACGTCGCCACCCCCTGGGACAGCCACTACGCGATCGCCCGGTCGGCGATGCTGAACGGCAAGCACGTCGGCGTGGAGTGCCCGGTGGCGATGCGGCTGGATGAACTGTGGTCCCTGGTCGACCTGTCGGAGGAGACCCGCAAGCACTGCATGCAGCTGGAGAACTGCTGCTACGGGCGGAACGAGATGCGGGTCCTGCGGATGGCGCACGCCGGCAAGTTCGGCGACCTGCTGCACGGCGCCGGCGCGTACAACCACGACCTGCGCAGCCTGATGTTCTCGCCCACGTACTACGAGGGTCCCTGGCGCCGGCTGTGGCACACCCGGCTGCGCGGCGACCTCTACCCCAACCACGGCTTCGGGCCGGTCGCCAACTACATGGACGTCAACCGCGGCGACCGGGCGGTGAGCATCAGCAGCTTCGGCACCCCGGCGCTGGGCCTCGCCGAGTACCGGGAGGCGCACATGCCGCCCGGCGACCCTAGCTGGAAGGAGACGTACGTCGAGAGCGACCGGACGATCAGCGTCGTCCAGACGGCCAGGGGCCGGGTCATCCGCCTGGAGCACGACGTCTCCACCCCGCACCCGTACAGCCGGATCAACAGCCTGGGCGGCACGCGCGGGGTGTTCGAGGACTACCCGGCGCGGATCTACCTGGAGCCGGACCACCAGGACGACCAGTGGGGCGACTTCTCGGCCTACGCCGACGCCTTCGACCACTGGCTCTGGAAGGACCACGCCAACCCGCCCGGCGGTCACGGCGGCATGGACTACATCATGGTCTACCGCCTGATGCAGTGTCTCCAGCTGGGCCTGCCGCCGGACTTCGACGTCTACGACGCGGCCACCTGGACCGCCCCGGTGCCGCTGAGCCACGAGTCGATCAAGGCCAAGGGCGCGCCGCAGGAGATCCCCGACTTCACGCGCGGCGAGTGGACCAGGTCCCGCCCGGGCGTGGACTCGGTCCGGCCGAACTGAGCCCGCGCCGCCCGGCACCGCTCCCGGAGGGGCCGGTGCCGGGCGGCGGCCGTCTCAGCAGCGCCGCACGTCGTGGGTGAGCGTGCCCTGGACGGTCGTCAGGGTCCGGTCGTGGCAGCCCGCGGAGCCGTACAGCCGGTAGCGCTCGGTCGTGGTGCCGACCGCGTGCCGCCGGTCGCGCGGGACACCGGTCGTGTAGGTGGCGTCGCCGGTGTAGCGGTCGTCCAGGTGGGACCAGGAGACGCGCCGACCGTCGTGGAGGGCCACGGTGTCGGCCAGGTCCCCGAGGGCGAGGACGGTCCGGAGCCGGTCGCCCGCGCCGGTCGTCGTCTCGCCGTCCATCGTGTGGACGCGGTGGACCCGGACGACGGAGCGGCCGGCGGTCACGGTCTCGTCGTCGGTCCAGCGCCCGGTGTAGGCGTCCGGGTTCTCCCCCTCGCCCCAGCGGTGCACGGAGGTGTGGGCGACGGCCCGCTCGACGGTGGTGGCGACCCGGCCGTGGGAGGTGTCCAGGTGGCCGGAGACGGTCAGCCGGTGTGCGGCGTCGGTGTCGAGCCGGTGCGGCGCCGGGCCCTCGGAGCCCGCGGTGTAGAGGGAGGTGGTGCGCGGGGCGGGCGTGACGTACCAGAGGAAGGGGTTGGACCAGCCGCCGGTCCAGACCGTGGGGAAGGGCGCCGCGATGCCCGCGAGCCGGCCGTCGACCGCGATGCGGACCTCCCGGTGCGGGCCCTCGCCCGCCGTGCAGGAGTACGGGGCGGCCTCGGGAGCGGAGAGGTACCAGTACTCCTCGCAGCCGCCGCCCGAGCCGGTGGCGTACACCTCGGCGAGGAGGCGTTCGGTGTTGCGGGGGACGGTGAGGACGTCGCCGGTGAGCGGGAGCACCCGGTCGGGGGTGTCGGCGGCGGGCTTCACGCGGCCCTCGGCGGTGTGGAAGGTGAGCGTGACGCGGACGTCGAGGACGCCGGTGTAGGTCTCGTTCACGACATTGCCGATGAGCATCTCGACGGGCTGCGGGCGGCTGAGGGTGTCCCGGTAGCGGGTGACGTCCTTCTCGACGGACCAGGTGATGCCGTCGGGCGAGGGCTGGGGCGTGGAGGTGCGGAAGATCTCCACGCCGCCGACGGTGAGGTGGCCGAGGCGGTCGTACTGGCGGCCCGCGACACTTCCTTCGAGGCGCAGGACGACCTTGTTCCAGCGGGTGCCGCACTCCTCCGGCGGGGTGTAACTCCCCTGGTAGGGGGTGAAGTCGCGGAACCGGGCGGCGGCGAGGACGACCTCGCAGCTGCGGGTGCCGGGGGTGGCGACGGGCGGGGCGGCGGTGACCGGGTCGTGCCAGTCGGTGGTGAACTCGGCCGGGGGCGTCGGGCCGTTCGGGCCGTCGGCGGCGGCCGGCTGGGCGGCGAGCAGGGCGCCGGCGGCCAGGATCGGACCGCTGATCATGCTCATGATCTTGAGTGATCTCATGGGCCGGAAGTGAAGCGCGGTCACCGCGGCACGGTCCAGAGGACGATGAGCGGACATGGCGCGATCTGTTCGCCGCTGTGGAAAATCGATTGCCGCCCCCCGGGCGAAAAAGCGAACCTTGCACGGTTTCCCCCGTCCGCACCGCCGTCGCACCCCCTCGGCGCGCGGTCCCCCAGACACACCCGGAGACCCTGGGACGCCATGCAGATTCGCGATCTTCCCCATGCCGACCCGGGCGTGCCCGACGTCCGCTCGGGCACCCGGTTCCTCGTCTGGCTCGGCCGCCGGCAGCTCGGCGGACAGGTGCGGTCCCTCCTGTGGGGACTCCTGCACCACCTCGGCATCGCCGGCCTCCCGCTCGGCATCGGCCTCACCGTCCAGGCGGTCGTGGACCGCGACGGCGGACGGCTCGCGCTCACCGGCGGCCTGCTCGTGGTGCTGGGCGCCGCGATCGCGGCCGGCGACGTGATGCTCCACCGGACCGCCGTCACCAACTGGATCACGGCGGCGGCCCGGGTCCAGCAGCTCCTCTCCCGCAAGACCGCCGAGCTGGGCTCGGTCCTGACCCGGCGGGTCGCGGCGGGCGAGGTCGTCGCGGTCTCCACCGGCGACGTCGAGAAGATCGGCTGGTTCGTGGAGGCGCTCTCCCGGTTCGCCGCCGGGGCCTTCGCCCTGGTCGTGGTCTGTGTGGGTCTCCTGGTCTACCAGCCCGCCCTGGGCGTCGTGGTGGCCGTCGGCGTGCCCGTCCTGGCCCTCGCGGCGCTGCCCCTCCTCCCCCGCGCGACGCGCCGGGCCGATGTGCAGCGCGAGAAGGCCGGCAAGGCCACCGAGCTGGCCTCCGACACCGTCGCCGGCCTCCGGGTCCTGCGCGGCATCGGCGGCGAGGAGCTGTTCCTCGGCCGCTACCGCGCCGCCTCCCAGGAGGTGCGCAGGGCCGCCGTGCACAGCGCCCGCATGTGGGCGCTCATCGCCGCGATCCAGGTCGTGCTCCCCGGCGTGCTGCTGATCGTCGTGGTGGCGTACGGGACGCGGCTGGCGCTCGACGGGCGGATCACGGTCGGCGAACTGGTCACGGTCTACAGCGCCGTGGCCCTCACCTACCACCCCCTGCGCAACTTCGAGGAGATCGCGATGGCGTACTCCTTCTCCCGCCCGTCCGCGCAACGAGCCGCCCGCGTCCTCGCCCTCTCCCGCACGGCGGGCCCCGTGGCCGCCGACGGCGACGACGGGCGCGCGGCGACCGGCGACCTGTACGACCCGCTGACCGGCCTGCTCGCCCCGTCCGGCCTGTTCACCGCCGTCGTCTGCGGCGATCCCGACGTCGCCGGTCGGCTGGCGGACCGGCTCGGCGGTCACCCGGCCGAACCGGACGACGGCCACACCTCGGTCCTGCTCGGCGGGACCCCGCTCGACGAACTCCCCCTCGCCGCGGCCCGTACGGCCGTCCTCGTCCAGGACAAGGACCCGGTGCTGCTCTCCGGCACCCTGCGCGAGCTGCTCGACGTGCCGGCGTCCGGGGCGGTGGCGGCCTCGGAGGCGCTGGCCGCCGCGCAGTGCGACGACGTCCTCGACGCGCTGGCGCAGGCGTCCGTGGACACCGGCGGCGATCCGATGCGCGCCCGCATCACCGAGCGGGGCCGGTCGCTCTCCGGCGGCCAGCGCCAGCGGCTCGCCCTCGCCCGGTCCCTGGTCGCGGACCCGGAGGTGCTCGTCCTGGACGAGCCGACCTCGGCGGTCGACGCGCACACCGAGTCCCGCGTCGCGGCGGGCCTCAAGGCGCTGCGCGAGGCCAGGACCACCGTCGTCCTCGCCTCCTCGCCGCTCCTGCTCGACCGCGCCGACCGGGTCGTCCTCGTCCACGAGGGCCAGGCCGTCGCCGTCGGCACCCACCGCGACCTGCTCGCCCATGAGCCCCGCTACCGGGCGGTGGTCACCCGCGAGACCGACGAGGAACTCGCCACGGCCGCCGGCCGCGTCGGCGAACTCGAAGCACTGGAAGGGGAATCGGCATGATCGGCCTGGCGCCGCCGGAGTACGACCCGGCGGCCCCGACGACGGCGACGACGCTGCCCGTGGCCGCCTCGGCGACCGTCCGCGGCTACGTCCGGTCGCTCCTGCGCCGCCACCGCCGGGCGTTCGCGCTGCTCATCGGGGTGAACACGGTCGCCGTGATCGCCTCGATGGCCGGCCCGTACCTGCTCGGCTCGGTCGTGGACGGCCTGGCCGACGGGGTCCGTGACCTCCACGTCGAGCGCACGGTCGCCCTGTTCGCGGGATCGCTGCTCCTCCAGACCCTCTTCGTGCGGCTGGTGCGGCTGCGCGGCGCGATGCTCGGCGAGGAGATGCTCGCCGACCTGCGCGAGGACTTCCTCGTCCGCGCGGTCGGGCTGCCGCCCGGCGTCCTCGAACGCGCCGGCACGGGCGACCTGCTCTCCCGGATCACCACGGACGTCGACCGGCTCTCCAACGCGATGCGGGAGGCCGTGCCCCAGCTGGCCATCGGCGTCGTGTGGGCGGGCCTGCTGCTGGGCGGCCTCGCGGTGACGGCGCCCCCGCTGGCGCTGGCCGCGCTGCTCGCGGTGCCGCTGCTCGTCGTCGGCTGCCGCTGGTACTTCAGGCGGGCGCCCGCGGCGTACCGCTCGGAGTCCGCGGGATACGCGGCGGTCGCCGCGGCCCTGGCCGAGACGGTCGACGCGGGCCGCACGGTCGAGGCGCACCGCCTGGGCGCGCGCCGGATCGCGCTGTCGGACCGGCGCATCTCGGAGTGGGTGGCGTGGGAGCGGTACACGCTCTTCCTCCGCTCGGTGCTCTTCCCCGTCGTGAACCTCACGCACACGACGGTGCTCCTCGCGGTGCTGCTGCTCGGCGGCGTCTTCGTGCTCCAGGGCTGGATCGACGTGGGCCGGCTGACGACGGGGGCCCTGCTGTCGCAGATGCTGGTCGACCCGATCGGCATCGTGCTGCGCTGGTACGACGAGCTCCAGGTCGCCCAGGTGTCCCTGGCCCGGCTGGTCGGCGTCCGGGACATCGAGCCCGCGGCGGGCGACCCCGACGTGCGGCCCGAGGGCCGGGCGGTGCGGGCCGACGACGTCCGGTTCGGCTACCGCGAGGGGGTGGACGTGCTGCACGAGGTGTCGCTGAAGGTGGCCCCGGGCACGCGGCTCGCGCTGGTCGGGCCCTCCGGGGCGGGCAAGTCCACGCTCGGCCGGCTGCTCGCCGGCATCTACGCCCCGAGGACCGGCGCCGTGACCCTGGGCGCCGCCGAACTCGCGCGGATGCCCGCCGAGCAGGTCCGCGAGCACGTGGCCCTGGTCAACCAGGAGCACCACGTCTTCGTCGGCTCCCTGCGCGACAACCTGCTGCTCGCCCGGACCGGCGCCGACGACACCGCCCTGTGGGCCGCCCTCGCGGCGGTCGACGCGGACGGCTGGGCCCGCGCGCTCGGCGAGGGCCTGGACACCGAGGTCGGCTCCGGGGGTCACGCGCTGACCCCCGCCCAGGCCCAGCAGATCGCCCTGGCACGGCTCGTCCTGGCCGACCCCCACACCCTCGTCCTCGACGAGGCCACCTCGCTCCTCGACCCCCGTGCGGCCCGGCACCTGGAGCGCTCCCTGGGGCGCGTCCTCGACGGCCGCACGGTCGTCGCCATCGCCCACCGGCTGCACACCGCCCACGACGCCGACCTCATCGCCGTCGTCGAGACCGGTCGCATCACCGAACTCGGCACCCATGACGAGCTGGTCGCCGCCGACGGGGCGTACGCGGCGCTGTGGAGGTCGTGGCACGGCTGAGCGCACCCGGCAAGGGCCCGCACCGTCTGCACGGTGCGGGCCCTTGCCGGGTCACGGGGCGGCCGGCGGCGGTTCGGGTCAGGGGCGGAGGGCGGCGAGCGGCGCGCCCCGGCGCGGCAGGTGCATCCAGCCCTCGACCGCGGCGGCGGCCCGCTCCTCCGCGGTCTCCGGAGGGTCCGTGAGGCCGAGGGCGGCGGCGCGTGCGACGACCGCGGAGACGAGGGCGTCGAGGTCGTGGTCGCTGCGGACGCAGCGTTCGCGCACCGCCGCGGGCAGGGCGAGGCCCAGTCCGGCGTCGAGCGCGTCGACGATGCCCGCCCGGGAGGGGCCCGCGTCCTTCCCCTTGTACGTCCCCGCCGGGGCGATGCCCCACTGGAGCAGCGCGTAGGCGGGATAGACCTCGAGGACCGGGCCGGAGCCGTCGCGGGGCAGGGCCGGGCCGCCGTCCGCGAGCCGTTCCATCAGCTCGGCGGCGCGCATCGCGACGACCCCCAGCCGGTCCGCCGAGACCGACAGGGGCCGCTGTCGGCCCGCCCCGGTCCGCTTCCAGGCCAGGTCGTCGGTGAGGCGGTGGGTGAACCGGTTGCCGAGGCCGGGCCCGCCGTCCTCCCGTGCCCCGTAGCCGGCCCGCGCGGGGAGCGCGGTGCCCGCGTGGTGGGCGCCGATCAGGGCGGCGAAGGCGACGGGCCAGCCCAGCGGGGAGTCGAGCCCCGTCCGGTCCGCGGACCTCACGGCGGCCAGCAGGTCCTCGTCGCTGCCGCCGGGGAGCAGCTCGACGGCGGGCTCCGCGGTCCAGGTGACCCGGCACACGCCGGTGGTGCCCGTGCGTCCGGCGAGGTCGATGCCCACGGTCACCAGGACGCCGTCGTCCCGGACCGGCGCCCGGTCGCCCGCCGTCCCCCCGCGCTTCGCCCGCTCCGCCACGGTCCCCCGCGTTCCTAGAAGAACCCGAGGGCCGAGGCGCCGCCGACGCCGCCCAGGACCATGAAGGCGGGCATGAGGACCTTCAGCTCGACCCAGCTGCCGGCACGGAAGCGCATGCCCTTCGGCGGCCCGATGGGGTACCAGCGCTTGCGGCCGACGGGGATGGGCCAGAGGATCGGGCAGCCGGAGACGGTGAGGGCGTCGCCGATGTCGTGGACCAGGGCGCCCAGGACGATCGGCAGACCGAGCCAGAGGTACTCCTGGCCGGGGCCCGTGAAGAACCAGTCCGAGCCGTTGCCGGGCTTGTCCAGGACGCCGGCGAGGATCCAGGCGCTGGTGGCGCCGAGCAGCCAGACCAGGACGTCGCTGGACATCCGGGCGGCCCGCCAGAGCAGGCCCTCCACCGCGAGGACGAGGTGGACGAAGAGGATGGCGAGGACGGCCCACCGGCCGCCGGTGACGGCGGCCGCGGGGGGGGGGGGGGGGGGGGGGGGGGGGGGAAAAAGGGAGGGGGGGGGGGGGGGGGGGGGCTCGGGCCGGATGTGGTGGGTAATGGGAGGGGAGAG